>VHDG01000094.1 GCA_016871475.1 Verrucomicrobiota bacterium | reverse complement strand
ACGCGGAAACGCACTCAACAAATCATTGCCAGGATCCTTCAGAACAGCCTCGGGCGTCCGGACGCTGGAAAGCTGGTAGGCAGCAGACAGCATGATCGTCCGATGCATCTGCTTGATCGACCACCCGGACGCGATGAATCTGGCCGCAAGCCAATCGAGGAGTTCCGGGTGTGTAGGTGGCTTGCCTTGCTTGCCGAAGTCATTGGGAGTCGGCACCAGCCCTTTCCCAAAATGATGCAGCCAGATCCGGTTCACCATCACCCTCGCAGTGAGCGGATTGGTCGGGTCGGTGATCCAACCCGCCAGTTCAAGCCGTCCGCTGCTCTTCGAATCCTCTGATAAAGTCTGTCCCCCAAGAATTCTCAAGAAACCGCGACGCACCACATCCCCAGGCTTCGCCGGATCACCCTTCGCCTGGATCCTTGCGTCTTCAAATTGTCTCGACTCCGTCACCGCGTAGGCCAGGTCAAAAGGCAAGCCCTTGAGAACATGATCCTTCACCGTCTGCTCAGCCTGTTTGACCTGAGCCTCAACCTTTTTCTTCTCTTCCCCGGAGTAATCCTTGAGCGAGTCCTTCAGCTTCTGAACCTCCCTCTCCAGCTTCCGCTTCTCCCGATCGTACGATTCGCGGGCTGCGTCGGCCTCGGCCATCTTCGAAACCTCCACCAGCGGGATCAAATCCCGCTGCTTCTGTTCCAGTTCGATCCCGGGCCATGGATACCGCGTGCTCCCAAAAATCCCATAGAGCGCATAATAATCGGCTGCTGCGATGGGATCGAACTTGTGATCGTGGCATCGGGCGCAGCTCACCGTGAGCCCGAGGAAACTCCGTCCCACATTGTCGATCGTATCCTCGATGGTGAGATGCTGAGGATAGTCCTCCACGCGTGACCCAAACCGTCGCGAGTTGGCGATGTATCCCGTCGCGATGAGTCTCGCGTGAGTGACTTCAGTGGTGGGATCGGGCATCAGATCCCCGGCGAGCTGCTCACGAACAAACTGGTCATAAGGCATCCCACGATTGAATGCCTCAATCACCCAGTCCCGATACTTGTGCATCTGTGGAATCGGAAAGTCTGAATTGTCCCCGGCCGTGTCCGCGTATCGAACAACATCCAACCAGTGTCGGCCCCATCGCTCCCCGTAGCCTGGCGACGACAACAAACGATCGATAACCCGGGCGAAAGCATCCGGGGATTCATCCTCGAGAAACGCCTCAAGCTCCGCAGCTGAAGGCGGAAGTCCGATGAGGTCAAACGATGCCCTCCGGAGAAGCTGTCGTTTCTCGGCAGGAGGTGCGGGTTTCAATCCCGCGGATTCCATTCGATTGAGCAGGAAGCGACCCAGATCACCGCGGCCCCAGGACGCATCCTTCACACTGGGCGGCGGGAGGGAAGAGAGAGGGCGAAATGACCACCACTCACGTGCCTTGGTCCAGTCGATGCTCTCTCTGGCCCTCAGAGCAGCCACGGTATCTGCGGTGCGGGGATCCGGGGCGCCCATTCGGATCCAGCGCTCCAGGTCGGCGATCTCTTCACTGGAGAGTTTCCCCTCTGGAGGCATGGTGAGTTTGGCATCCACATGCTTCACTGCCTGGATGAGCAGGCTGGCGTCGGGATCTCCAGGCACGAGCACCGGTCCGTTGTCGCCTCCCTTTTGAAGTCCCGCCCTGGAATCGAGGAGCAAAGCTCCACCTACTTTCCGGGCCCCGGCCTTGTGACATTCATAGCAATTGTTCACGAGCAGCGGACGGATCCGTTTTTCGAAGAACTCGGAGTGCTCAGGGGTCAAGGTCTCGACGAACCTCGGCAACGCTTCTGCGGGTAAAGGGTCGGAACCAGACCAGATCTCCACGCCGGAAAGGTTGATGGCGCTATGTCCGGCGCATCGTGCGGAAACCTCGATCGCTCCCTGTTGAGGCCGGGTCAGCCATGGCCCCAGTTTGCGCCAGGAACCGCTAACGCCCGTGTGCTGCTTCTCAGCCACGGGTTTCTTGTTGATATGAACGTCGTATTGCTCGCTTTGTGTGTCCTCCCAAATGTAGAGCACGATCTGGTATTCGCCCTCAGGCAGGCCCGAGATCCGGAGCTCAGGCTTGTCCCCCATGATGCTGCTCCGAAGCATTTGCGCACGACCAGGAGCCGTCGTCGGTCGCAACGCAACGCTCTGGTTTTCGAAAGGTTTGCCCTTGAGGGTGAGGTTTGTCGATGAACCTGCCAGCCAGTTGCGGCCTTCGATGACTGTCGCAGGACCATTCAGGTTGTAGGCCTGAAAAAAAACAGCCTCTCCCGCAAGGGAGACCCCCGTTATCGCACAGATGGCGAGCAGCAATGCAGATTTCAGGTTCATCTGAAAAGTCAGCGAAAAAAATGGTCGACGACGTGTTTTGGTTCAACCCAAAAACCGGGATTTCCCCAGCTCACAACCTGTTCCTCATCCATCCTTCTGGGTGCGTCCCCCCGAGACGCGCCTCAGCAAAAAAAGGCAGTCCTCTGCTGGGGGGAGATCAAACCGGCCTCAGCGAGTACCCAATTGGCTCGCCATGGTGAAAATCGGAAGCAGCAATCCCAATGCAAGGAACCCGATGGCGGCTGCGACCAGACAAAGGATGGCAGGCTCGATCAATCGAACGGCTTGATCCACCTGTCGATTGGTACGGCGTTCCACGGTATCGGCAATCTGCACAAGCACCTTGTCCAGCTTGTTCGACTCCTCGGCCACCGTGATCATTGCCAGAATCTGCTCGGGGAAAAAGACACCCGCACTCAAAGGCTCCGACAAACGTTTGCCATCACGAACCGAATCGGCGGCCTGGCCAATCTGGGAACCGAGGATGCGTGACCCCGTGGCATCCTTGCAGATCTTCAACGCCTGGAGCAGCGGAACGCCATTCGCCAGCATCGTGCCCAGGATCCGGCAAAACCGTGTGATCGCCACCAATCGCAAGGCCTGTCCCGCAACCGGAATCATGAGCTGCCAACGTTCCAATCGCAGCCTGGCCTTCTCCGACCTCAGCTGGGTCCAGATGAAGAAGCCCAGCCCGACCATGCCCATCAGCACCCAGTGCCAGTAACTCCGGGCAACAACGCTGGCGCCAAAGAGGATCTCCGTGGGAAGAGGTTTCTTCGCCGAGGCCAGCAGAGGCTCGAACTTCGGAACAAAGAACACCAGTGCGCCAATCATCACAGCAGTCCCAAGCGCAGCCAGCATTGCAGGATAGATCAATGCCCCCATCACCTTGCTCTGCAACTCATCAAGTCGTTCAAGAAACCCCGACAGGCTTCGCAACACCTCCTCCATGAACGCCGCCCGCTCCCCAGCCTGAACCATCGCGGTATGCAATACCGGAAACACCTCAGGATACTGTTTCAGGGAATCCGTCAGCGACTTGCCTTCAGATACCGAGACCCTGATCTCGCGGAGAAGTTCCTTGAGAGAGGGCTGAACGGTCGATCGGATCAGCGAATCCAACGCCCGGAGCAGCGGCACACCCGAGCCCAACAGGTCGGCCAGTTGTCCATACATGACTCCCAAGTCGCGTGACTTGACCCGAAACTTCTTCTTGGGGGGTTGTCCATTTGACGCGCCCTTGGCCTGGACCGATACCGGGAACAGGTTTTTTTCTCCCAACAGGCGTATCACCGCACCCTCACTCTCCGCCTCCAGCAGTCCACTCACCAGCTGTCCGGCATCGTTGCGAGCGGTGTATTTGAACTGGCTCATTCGGAGTAGAGTCGCTCTTCAATCAGCGCATCAGACGACCTCAACAGGATTCTCCAGCACGCCCAGTGGCCCGATCTCGATTCGAACCCGGTCACCTGCAGCCAGGGTAAAGGAGTCCGGGGGGACGATCCCGGTACCCGTGAGAAGAACGACTCCGCCCGGGAATTCCTGGCTGCTAAAGAGATAATCACGCAGCTCTGAAAAAGTGCGCTTGATCTGCCCCACCGATGTCTCTCCATCAAACACCGAGACTCCTCCACGATGGATCGAGATGGAAATCCTCCATGACCTCGCCTCCGCTTCACTGACTCCCAGGGTCAGCGCAGGACCGAGCGCGCACGAACGCTTGTAGGTTTTGGCCTGCGGCAGATAAAGCAGGTTCTCACCCTCAATGTCACGCGAGCTCATGTCGTTCCCAATCGAGTAGCCAACCAGTTCTCCTCGAGGGTCGAATACCAGGGCGAGCTCCGGTTCAGGAACGTTCCATTTCGCGTCGCGGCGAATCCCGACCGAAGCCCCGGGTCCGGAGACCTTCGATGGCAGGGCTTTGAAGAAGAGTTCGGGGCGAGGGGCTTCGTAAACCCGATCATAGGCACTTGCACTGAAGTCGGATTCTTCCATGCGTGCCTTCTTGCTGCGAAGATAAGTCACGCCTGCCGCCCAGACCTCCTGCTGATCCGCGGGCGCGAGCACGCAAGCCTGCCCGAGGGGAATGACCGGCAATCCGGATCCCTGCAAACTCTCCAGTGCTCGTACCGGAGCACCCCCGTGCAACAACAAGCCGAGATCGTTAATACCGGCCGATGTGAGATCCATCACTCCCCCAGGGCACAACAAACCCAGCCGCACAGGGCCGGGGCCGGATTGGAATCGAATAATCTGAATCATGCTGAATAATCGAGATAAACTGTCTTGAGCTTCGAATAGAACTCCACCGCGCCTGCTCCCTGCTCCTTGAAGCTGTCGGTGCTGGACTTCTTCACCCCTCCGAACGGCGCCTGCAACGCAAGCCCCGTGCTAATCTGATTCACCTTCACCACACCGGCCTGGATCCGCTCCGCGTAAAGCATCGCTTTCTTGAGATCCCGGGTCACCAGGCTGGCGCTGAGTCCGACGTCCACGCCGTTCGCAATGGTTATGGCCTCGTCGAAATCACCAGCGGTCATGACTGCCACCACAGGGCCGAACACCTCTTCCTGGGCAATTTTCATGGATGGCTTCACTCCTCCGAGCACGGTCGGCTCCATGAACAAGCCATGCTCCAATCCACCCTCGGTGATACGCTTTCCGCCATGCAGCAACACGGCGCCCTCCCGGAGGGCGGACTGAATATGGGTGAAGTTTCCCTCGAGTTCACCGGGGCTGACTGCGGGCCCCATATCCACACCGGGCTGAAGTCCGGGGCCCACCTTCAAAGCCCGGGTCTTGGCCAACAGCCTCTCAGTGAAAGCCTCAACGACACTTCGCTCGACAACCACGCGGCTGGTCGCGGTGCAGGCTTGTCCGGTCAAACCGAAGCCCGCCTTGAACACGAGGGTCGCCGCCAAATCCAGGTCCGCATCCGCAAGGACAATGGTGGGGTTTTTTCCTCCCATCTCCATCTGAGAACGAGCCATGCGCTGGGCAAGCTGTTGATGAACACCCAGCCCAATCTTGTGGGATCCCGTGAAGCTCAGCGCCACAACAGCGGGGTTCGATGCGAGCTCACCGCCCACGGATCGTCCGTCTCCCGTCACCACATTCATCACTCCCTTGGGAAGCCCGGCCTCGCCCAGGAGTTTGGCGATCTCCAGGGAGAGCGCAGGTGCCTGGGATGCCGGTTTAAGCACGACGCTGTTCCCACAGACCAGCGCCGGCGCGAGTTTCCAGACCGGGATCGCGATGGGAAAATTCCAGGGAGTGATCAGCGCCACCACCCCGAGAGCCTCGCGACGCGTGAACAAGAGATTTCCGGGCAGGTCATGCGGGATGGTTTGGCCTCCCAAGGTATAGCTCAATCCACCGAAGAACCTGAAGATATCGACGGCCCGCTGCACCTCGCCGGTCGATTCCACGAGCGTCTTGCCTTCCTCACGGGTCAACAGCTCGGCGAACTCCGCCTTGCGGGTCTCAAGCAACTGCGAGGCTTTGCTCAGGACACGACCGCGGGCGACAGCTGTTTGTGCTGCCCATGCCGGGAATGCCGTCTGAGCCGACGAGATCGCCTGCTTTGCCTCAGCAGCCGTGCCTGCGGCATAACTACAAACAGCCTCACGCTGATCGGCAGGGTTTCGTGTCTCAAATCGGATACCACCTGCGGGTTCCGAATTCTGGCCATTGATCCAATGCTGATAGGTGCGAATTGACATCGGGGCGGATTCAAGACTGCGGCCCCATCGCTGGCGAGATTCTTTTGAGACCTTGCGGGCCAAGCCATCCACCCGCTAGGGTTGCGCCTTTGTGGAACTCCAACAGGAAATCGAAAAACGCCGCACCTTTGCCATCATCTCCCATCCAGATGCCGGCAAAACCACGCTGACCGAAAAGCTGCTGCTCTACGGCGGAGCCGTCCAGCTGGCCGGATCCGTCACCGCCCGCAAACACCAGCGAGCCACCACCTCCGACTGGATGGAACTGGAACGCAAACGCGGGATCTCCATCAGTTCCACCGTGCTTCAGTTCGATTACGCTGGCTTCCGGATCAACCTGCTGGATACCCCTGGACACAAGGATTTTTCCGAAGACACCTACCGGGTTCTGACTGCGGTGGACTCGGTCGTGATGGTGATCGATTCGGCAAAGGGCATCGAGTCACAAACCCGGAAGCTCTTCGAGGTCTGCCGTCAGCGCGGAGTTCCCATTTTCACCTTCATGAACAAGTGCGATCGTCCCATGAAGGATCCCTTGGAGCTGCTTGACGAACTGGAACGGGTGCTCGGCATCGGAGCGTTTCCCGTCAACTGGCCCATCGGAACGGGTTTCGATTTCCAGGGGGTTTACGATCGACGCGACAAGCTGGTTTACCTGTTTGAACGCACGGTGGGAGGCCAATACCGGGCGCCGGTCGAGGTCGGAGGATTGGAGGATCCCATCATCCGCGACCGACTCGATGAAAACACCTTCAAGAAGGTGGCGGAAGAAATCGAGATGCTCGCCACTGCGGGGGAGCAATTCGATGACGAGTCGGTGCTGGCCGGACAAATCACACCGGTTTTCTTTGGAAGCGGCATCAATAACTTTGGAGTGCAGCTCCTGCTGGATGGTTTTCTGAAGCACTCGCCACCCCCGCGTCCACGGGTGATGGGGGGAATATCCATCGCACCGGAACATCCGGAGTTCTCAGGATTCATCTTCAAGATCCAGGCCAACATGGATCCCCGTCACCGGGATCGGATCGCGTTCCTTCGCGTGTGCACTGGAAAGTTCGAACGTGACATGACCGTCAGCCATCCGAGAACGGGGAAGAAAGTCCGGCTGTCCAGTTCCCACAAGCTGTTCGGCAATGAGCGGGAAACCGTGGACGAGGCATTCCCCGGAGACATCATTGGGCTGGTGGGCCTGCCTGACTTTGGCATTGGCGACACGCTAACCACCGACGGGACGATTCGTTACAAGGAAATACCGCGGTTCGCACCCGAGTCCTTTGCCTATCTGCACAACAGCAACACGGCGAAGTTCAAGCAGTTCCGTCAAGGTCTCGATCAACTGCTTCAGGAAGGTGTGATTCAGGTGCTGCACCTAAGGAACGCCATCGTGAAAGTTCCCTTGCTGGCAGCGGTGGGTCCCCTGCAGTTTGAAGTGGTTCAGTATCGTCTGGAGAGCGAGTACGGAGCGGCGAGCAGATTGGAGCCAGGAGCCTGGACGGTAGCCCGGTGGCTGCCCGAGTCTGCAAGAGCAGAGGAGGTCTTGGATGCATTGCAACTTCCCACCGGAGCTCAAATCGCAATCGATCAGGAGGGCCATCCGTTGATTCTCTTTACCAACGATTGGTCAGCCGGATACTTCGCTCAAAACCATCCCAACATCCCGTTGAGTTCGCTGCCTCCCAGTTGATGTGTGAATGACCCTGCCAAGTGTGGAGAACGAGGTGGGTGGAAGAAATGGTGCCCCGGCTAGGACTCGAACCTAGGACCAATTGATTAAGAGTCAACTGCTCTACCAACTGAGCTACCGAGGCACTCAAAAGTGAGGGCGTGTTTATCAGGGAATCGACCCAGGGGATGCAAGCTCGAAAAATCCGCTCCAGATGCGGTTCGGATCGAGGGCTGACGCTGCCATGGAGCTCCCCATGAATTCACAGTGGCCATCAATTGCGGCGGGAGATTTCCAATCATGGCCCAAAGCGTCCGCCTTTCGAGCCCGCGGCCCGACTGAATGGCAGCAGTCCGGCCATGTTCGGTTTGAATCTTGTCGGTTGAGCTTGGCTTCAATTCATGGCCTCTTTGAATTCATGGGGACCTCCATGGCAGCGTCAGCTCTTTACGGTGTTACTGGCGATGCTCTAGCGAGAAGCAAACTCGCACCTTTACCCTGTGCGCCCCGTCTCTCTCGGCGCCTGTTCCATTCTCAAAAACTACTGATGAGTGGACCACGGAATACTCCGAAGAAACGGAAAAAAAGGGAACACCTAGACCAGTTTTCTTTCCGTGTGTTCGGTGTGTTCCGTGGTTCTCTCTCTTCCAAGTAACCCATCCGCATGCGCCTGAATAGGAACGAGGTCGCAACCTGGGCTTTTGGTCTCTCCCCGGGCGGAGTGATGTGGAGGTTACGTTTCTCGAAGAGGCGCCTACCAGAGCCATCGCCATTCGATGCCACCCAGATCAATCCTCCCCTGGCTTCGGGATGCAGGCCCTCAGCAAGGCACGCGCGAGGCTGCTGGCAGCCAGGCGGCGGAGTTCCTCATAAACGAGGGGCAAAAGCTCATCCGAAACCTGCCGCTGACCCCGGCCAACCTGTTCCAACAATTGAGTTACGTCGTGCAAAATGCGGACCGCAGCAATGAAGCAAACAACGTTCAGCAATTTCCCCAAGTAACGGCCGAGTCCCCCGTCACTCTCCAGCCGTTGGTTCAACCTCCGACGGTTGGGGCTACTGCCGGGGTGGAGCGTTTGTGGGCAATGGAAGGGTCCCGCCTCCAAGCCGGGTGGATTTGGCCGAGTGAAGGCCGGGCGGCAGATTGGAGAGCGGATCCTTTGCGACGGGTTGGGCTGCCGGTCCTATCAACGTCCACGCGATGATCAAGCCCAGGACGATCGTCGCCATCGCGGCCGCAATGCGCCAATCAAGCTTGGAAAGCTGCAACGTCACCCAATCGAGAAAACCACCGGCCAGGGGAGCGAGGCGGGGTGGGTCGGTTAGTTCCCTCGACTCGGACAGTTCCTGATCCAGCTGGGTCATCAGGCTGACCGGATCGAGTTTCAGGAGCTTGGCGTAGGTACGGATGGAGCCCCTGATGTAAACCGGAGCGGGGAACACGGAATAGTTTCCCGTTTCCAGGGCTTCGATCTGGTCGGCCTTGAGCTTGATAGCCTCGGCGGCTTCTCTGGTGCTGAGCTTGGCCGCCTCCCGGGCAGCCCGGAGTTGTTCGTGGACGGTGGGCATGGCTCAAGGGGTCACGGCCAGCCGGCCTTCTGCGCTTTCCTGGTGCATCAGCACGCCTTGCTCCTTGTAAGGCTTCAGCATGAAATGCGTCGAGGTGGAGAGCACCCCCTGGATCGTGGCCAGCTTCTCCGAAACAAAGCTGGCCAGCTCCTTCAGATTCTGTCCCTCCAGCAACACCAGAAGATCGTAGCTTCCGGACATCAGGTAGCAGGAACGCACCTCGGAATGCTTCGCAATCCTCTCGGCGAGCCGGTCGAATCCACCTCCGCGTTCTGGAGTGATCTTCACCTCAATAATGGCCC
>VHDG01000093.1 GCA_016871475.1 Verrucomicrobiota bacterium | reverse complement strand
GGGGAAGTCCTCAAAACCCTCCTTGTTTAGAGCGGACACTGCACTCACTTCGGCTACCCACCGCACGACTCAGCCCCCGGCATCGAGGACGAGCAGCCGATTGCGACCTCGAGGAGAGGTGGATCTGGGACAAATTCCTTGGCGATTGCATCGCGGGAGAACAAGCTGCGCGTGGATTCCTACTCTTATGATTACGATCTATACCGCGCTCAATCCCTCTGATGCCCAACTCATCTGGTCGCGATTGAGTGCAGCTGGGCTTCATCCCGAAGTGATAGGGGAGTTGGCTGCGTTGAGTCTCGAGGGCTATTCCCTGGCCACGGGCGGCATCCGGGTGCAGGTGCCAGAATCCGAAGCGGATCAGGCGCGGGAGATACTGGAGCTGCCGGTTGGGGAGCAGTGAGCTTGGAAGCTAGGGGCTGGGCAACCTTTCCTTTACCGAAGCCGCCAGACGTGAGATCTCCGTGCACTGGTGGAGCCAGTGTATGGCCTGAACATCGTAGGGATGGAGCGAGAGATACATCTTCAAACATCGCACCGCTTCGTCGTAGTTCCCCAATTCCAGATGGCATAGACCCAATCCGAGCCAGGCGCCGTAATGGAGCACGTTGAGGCGGAGGGTTTTCTGGCAGTCCTGCATGGAGGCTCCGACGCGATCCATCTTCCATAGAACAGCGGCGCGGCGATTGTAGGCATCTGCAAAGTCTGAGTGCCGGTTGACAAGCTCGTTGAGGATCGAAAGCGCTTCATCAAAGCATTCTGCGTTAGCGGCCCGCTCGGCTCGGAGGAGCTGGCTCGAGGCGATGGCCCCTTTTTCAGAGAACCAATGACTGTCGAGCGCGCGGCGTGAAGCTTCACGAACTTCCTTTGATGGATGCCGCAGGGCCTGAAAAAGACGTGATTCCGCTCCGAGGCTCGCAAGGTGATGGGCGGCGCGTTCCCTTCGTGGAGAGGGTTCAAGGGTGAGGTCACGTTCGAGCATGGAGTGGTAGGCTGCACTCCGGTGAGCTGCGACGACGCTTAGCCAGCTAATCCAGCAAAAGAACAGGCATCCGATCGTTCGACGGATCCACGTTTGGTAGGAGTGGGGCACCCATGAGTGTAATTGAGCTCAAACCGCATGGGTATGGGTACTGTGTTCAGTGGCGGATCCCGGGGAATTGCGGGGCTCTGAGACGCGGGACTTACGATCTGGCGGCCCGGAGCAGGCACCCCTGAGAGGGTTGACGACTGCGTTCCATGAATCTCCTGGCGAGCTATTGGTTGTGTCGATGAGGCTCAAGGGCAGGGGCCCGGCCTGAAGGCCTCGAAAGGGAGCGTGGCGACTTCTGCCGGGATCTCCTGGTTTGGAGTTCGGATGGTGACCGTATCACCGGGCTTGAAGCGTTCGCGACGAAGGTAGGCAAGGACGACGTTGGTCCTTAATGTCGGTGATGCAGTCGCACTCGTGACATGGCCAATCTCTTTGTCGCCCCAGACGATTCTATCGCCCTTTTGCGGCAAAACCTTAGCGTCGGGAGCCAGCCGCAACCCTCGTAGAGCTTTGGCCACCTGACCGTAAGTTCGCAGCCGGGCCATCACCTCCTGGCCGATGTAACACCCTTTTGCGTAGTGGATGGCCCGCGACTCCAGACCTGCTTCCGGAGGCAGGTTGGTGTCGTCCATGTCCGCACCATAGCGGGGGATGCTTGCCTCGATTCGAACGGTCTCCATGGCATTCCATCCTGCCAGACCTCCTCCTGTGCTTTCCGCAGATTCGCGTGCGCGCGCGTGCAGGGATTCCAAAGCTTCCGCGGGAGCGAAGAGGTCGAACCCAGCGGACCCGAAACGGGGCAAGTTCACGCAGTAGATTTCCCCCCAATTCGGGTCGAGTTGTCTGGTGGACTCGTAGGTCGCACCCGGGATGCGCAGAGAAGGACTCAGTTTCTCAAGCGTGGTCCGGGCGCCGGGTCCTTGCAGGCTGATCAGCCCGTAGGGTTCCTGGACATTCACCACCTGCACATCCTCGGCGATGATGTACTTGTCGAGTCTCTCCATCAGCTGCGTGGTCAAGCCGGGTTCAAAATCGAGCAGGAGCTCGTCGGCAAGGCAGTGGACGTGGAGATCGCTTTGCATCCTGCCCTTCGCACTGATCAGGGCGGCGTAACAGCCCTGGCCTTCCTGCAGTTCCATCACCCGGTTTGTGATCTGCCCGTGGAGGAACTTCTTGCGATCCGAGCCCAGGAGGCAGAGGCGACCGCGGAAGCTCAGATCCAGGACAGCGGTTGTGGACTTAAGGCGTTGGTATTCGGCGAGAGGGTTTCCGTAGGTGTTGACCCCTTCCATTCCACGGATATCGACGAAGGAAGCTCCGAGCGCTGCGTGGCATTGATGGAGGATCAGCGGTGTCATGCTGGGTGGGTTTATAAAAGAAAACCTCCCGCTGTTTCCAGAGGGAGGTTTGTAAAATAGTCCTTAAGTGGACTGGTGATCTCAGTGACGATCGCGACCACCGCCGCGTCCGCCACCATAACCGCCACCGCCACCACCGTAACCACCGCCACGGGGACGTCCGCCGCCTCCAGGAGGTGCATCAGTCTTGGGGCGGGCGACATTAACGGTCAGGTTTCGGCCGCCGACACTGGCGCCGTGCATCGCCTGAATGGCGCGTTCAGCTTCTTCAGGGCTGCCCATCGTGACAAAGCCGAACCCGCGAGGGCGGCCACTCATACGGTCAACCATCAGGTTTGCTTCCACGACAGTGCCGTGGGCTGCAAAGGCGTCGTGGAGGTCGTTCTCAGTCGTGCTAAACGACAAGTTCCCCACAAACAATTTTGTGCTCATGTGATAATTCTGTCCCTTGACTCACTCGTTGCCGTGCCAAACTGTTCCCGACTGCCGGGTTTCAAATCATCACTGAACAAATAAGGGTTCAACTGAAGATCCACCATGTTCCTGCTAGCTACAAGCCATCTCGTAGACACCGCGCAACATGGGTTATAGCCCAAAAAAGGCAAGTTATTTTTTAAAGCCAGTCAGGCAAAAACTGCCGACCCGCTGCCGAGGGTCCTCGAATTGGCTGGGATCCGCCTTTGATTTCCCCGCTCCTTTCCAGAATTTCCCCTTGTCACGCTCCAGCCGATTGCTACCTTCTGCCCCTTCGCGATTTATGAAGGCTGATATTCATCCAAATTACGTGGAATCCGAGATCCGTTGCGCTTGCGGCAACATCATCAAGACTCGATCCACTCGTCCTCGCATCATTGTTGGCATTTGCAATGCCTGCCACCCCTTCTACACCGGTCAGCAGAAGTTTGTGGACACCGCCGGCAGGGTGGACAAGTTCCAACAGCGCATGGCCAAGACCCAGGCAGCCCAGGCGGCTGCCGCTGCTGCCGCCGGCAAGAAGCGGAAGTAAACTGGCTCTTTGAAATCCGCCCGCACCGGTGAATTCGGTTGCGGGCGGATTCTTTTTCATGGATCTGCGCCGACATGTCGAAGCTGTCGCCGCCCGATACAGGGAGGTCGAAAGCCTCCTGAGCGATCCCAGTTCCTTCGCGAATGCCCAGCGGTTCCAGGAGCTTTCACGGGAATACTCCCGGCTGAAGGACCAGTGCGGTGAAGGGCAGCTCTACCTCAACGCCCTTCAGGAACTGGACGAGAACCGACAGCTTCTGCGGGCTGAACCCGCTGGCTCCGAACTCGCCCAGATGGCGTCCGAGGAAGTGGCTCGCCTGGAGCCTGAGGTCGCGCGTCTGACCAAGATTGTCCAGCGCGGCTTGATCCCCCCTGACCCCACCGACTCCCGCAACACAATCATCGAGCTGCGAGCTGGCGCCGGGGGAGCCGAATCCGCACTTTTCGCCGCGGATCTTTACCGGATGTACGTCCGTTACGCGGAGACACGCGGATGGAAGGTGGAATCCATGGACTCGAGTCCATCCGATCTTGGAGGGTTCCGCGAATTGATTTTCATGCTGAAGGGCGACCAGGCCTTTCGCAGGTTCCGCAGTGAGAGCGGGGTTCATCGCGTTCAAAGAGTTCCCGCCACCGAGGCTGCCGGCCGCATCCACACGAGCACCGTGACCGTCGCCGTTCTTCCCGAGGCAGAGGAAGTGGACGTTCAAATCAAGCCGGAGGAGCTCGAAATCACAGTTTGCAGGGCCAGCGGGCCGGGAGGGCAGGGCGTCAACACAACGGACAGCGCCGTCCAGATCATTCACAAACCCACGGGCCTGATCGTGAGGTGTGCGGATGAACGGTCCCAGCTCAAGAACAAGGACAAGGCCATGAAAGTCCTTCGATCGAGATTACTCGAGCGACGGATCGCCGAGGAAAACGCCAAATACGCGGCGGCTCGCAAAGCCATGGTCGGCACGGGCGAAAGAAACGAGAAGATTCGCACCTACAATTTTCCTCAGAACCGTGTGACTGACCACCGCATCGACCTGACCATTTACAACCTGGCTGCGTTGATGGAAGGTGATCTCGATTGTTTGATCGAACCGCTGCTCGAGGATGAACTTCAACGTCGGTTGCTCGAACTCTCTCCAACATGAAGACCCTTCATATTCTGTTTGCAGGACTGCTGTGCTGGTTGGGCTTTGCATCAGGGGTTTCTGTCCAGGCCCGTGAATTCCCCATCTTCAACGGCAAGGATCTCTCGGGCTGGACAAATGTGAATTGTGCCCCGGAAACGTGGTCGGTGAGCAATGGAGTTATCCAATGCACGGGCCGCCCCATCGGTGCCCTGCGGACTCTCCGGCAGTTCGAGAATTTTGTCTTCGAAATCGAATGGCGACATCTCGTTCCGGGTGGAAATGCCGGCATCTTCGTCTGGGCTGAAGCGATCTCCGCCCCAGGGGTCCCGTTCCTGCGCTCGATTGA
Source organism: Verrucomicrobiota bacterium (assembly GCA_016871475.1). Lineage (GTDB taxonomy): Bacteria > Verrucomicrobiota > Verrucomicrobiia > Limisphaerales > UBA11320 > UBA11320. The sequence continues at coordinate 4,771 of VHDG01000093.1, read as the reverse complement.
GGTTCAGGTGCTCGACAATGCTTTCAACATCGATGGGAAGAATGAGTGGTACACCACGCATGGAGACATCTTCCCCATCCATGGATCCACCATGAAGCCCTGGGAGAAATCTCGTGGGATGCGAAGCCTGCCGAAATCCGAACGCAGCAGGCCCTCGCCCGAGTGGAACCACTATCGCATCACCGCCACCAACGGTGTGATCCGCCTGGCCGTCAATGGTGAGGAAGTCACCGTGGGTTCGGAGTGCGTTTATCGCAAAGGCTACCTGGCACTGGAGTCGGAAGGAGGCCGGGTGGAATACCGAAATCTCAAGCTCACCGAGCTCCCCTCGAGCGGAGCGGATGGAAGCAGCGCCGCGCCGGAGGAGAATGTATGGAAGTGCCTCTACAACGGAGTTGATTTTCGCGGGTGGAAGCTGCCTTCGCCCGCCGGGTCGGACGCCTGGGAGCCTTTGGATCATCAGATCCGCCGCAAACCTGTCCAGGCCTCTGGCCCATCCATTCTTTGGAATGAGGGACTGTTTGAGACCGGCGAGTTTGTGCTCGATGTGATGCCGGAGTCGGATCCAGAACCCGCAGGTATCGATCGGGGTCCATCGATCTGGCTTCGGGCTCACGGAGGGATGCCTTTTCAGGTGAAGCTGCCCGGGACCAAGGCAAAGCAGTTCCGACGCTTCGTCTTGCGAACCTACCCCGGCCGCATCGAAGTGGGGCTCCGGGGCGAGAAAGCTGAGACCACGCTGATCCCTTCCGCATCGGGGACAGCCGGCGGATGGGGACTTGGGCTGGACTCGGCTGGCGACGCGGCACGGTTCATGAACATCTACCACCGGAGTGTTAAGTGATCCGGTTGCCCTGAAGCATGGGCCCCGCAGGAATGCACATCGGTGTTCATGGATGGCAGCCCAGGCATGATCGCAGAGATTGAAACAGGAGATCCGATCGGGGTGTTCGATTCAGGGATCGGCGGGCTTTCGATCCTGCGAGCACTTCGAACACGATTGCCGCAGGAGTCTTTTTGCTACCTGGCCGACAGTGCACATGCGCCGTATGGCGAGCGTGACCCAGGGTTCGTTGAGGAACGGGCTTGTCGGGCGCTCGAGCTCTTCCTGAAGTTGAAGGTCAAGTGCGTGGTGCTTGCCTGCAACACGGCCAGCGTTGTCGCCTCTCAGCGTCTGCGGTCTCTCACAAGCCTCCCTGTCGTCGCCATTGAACCCGCAATCAAGCCTGCAGTTCAGATGTCCCGATCGCGCGTTGTCCTTGTGCTGGGAACATCAACGACGCTCTCAAGCGCCTCTGTTGAAAAGCTCCTTCAGGCTTATGGCGGTGATGTCAGGGTTCTCTTGCAGGCCTGTCCTGGCCTAGTGGAGAGAATAGAGCAGGGCCAGATTTCAGGCCGGGCAACCCATGACATTCTGGAGGCAGCCCTTCGGCCTGGGTTGGATGCGGGTGCCGATGTAGTCGTGCTTGGATGCACACACTTTCCGTTAGTCATGCCAGAGATCGTCGCCATCGCCGGGCCGCAAGCCCGTGTCATCGAACCCTCGGACGCGATCGCCCTGCAGCTGGAGCGTGTTCTCCCATCCCGGTCTGCTGTTTCCCACCATCCCCTCGTCCGGTATTTCACGTCGGGGGACCCTCTCCGGTTTCAGCGCCTGCTCGCCATGCTTGGAGAGAAGGAAACCGAGGTCCTTTTCTGGAAGCAGACTGAAGGATGACAGGCCGGCAGGAGGTCGGTCACCCGGGGCATCTTCATATTTTGCCCATCCATCTGGGGCTGTGCCGCCCGGGGATCCCTTGTGGCTTGGATCATCGTTTGCTCCCTCGGTGCGGCGGGCCCCTTGCTCGATGAAGGTTTCTAAGACCTGCCTTGGAGCTGGCCAGACTGGACTTTCCACCGATGCAACTCACGGCCGATCTCCGCCGGCCAGCTTTCCTCCGTGCAAGTCATGAATACCTGGCCTCGCGACTGTTGCGACCTTTCCAACAAAGGCATCAAGCCGGTCCTTCGCTTCAAGTCCAGCTCTCCCATGACATCATCAATGAGCAGAATGGGGGGAGCTCCGTGGAGTTTTGTGAGAAACTCTGCCTGCGCCATCTTCATCGCGATGGCGATGGATCGCTTCTGACCTTCGCTCGCGAACTGAGCGGCGGGTCTGCCGTGGATCAGAATCTGAAGGTCATCCCGGTGCGGACCCACCAACGTGCTGCGGAAGGCTCGTTCTCTCGTCCGGAAACGAGCCAGCTCGGTGGTCATATCGGTTTTTACACTGGGGGCATAAGCGAGCTGCAACGGCTCCGAGGGGCCGGCGATTCTTGAATAGTTGGCTGCGGCCAGCGGTGAGAAATCTGGCACCAGGGTCTCGCGCAGAGCCCGGATCTGGTCTCCCGCATCTGCCAGCTCGCGCGAAAAGCTTTCGAGTGCTGTTTCATCGAGGAGCTTTTGCTTCAGGAGCGCATTTCGAGACTTCAGAGCCTGTGTGTAGCGATGGAGCAGCGTGATGTAGTGAGGGTTTGATTGCGACAGCAGCAGGTCGATGAAGCGACGTCTGATCCTTCCCGTGCCTTTGACCAGGAGAAGGTCCTCGGAGCAGAACACCACGGCCCGGACTGTTCCCAGGTAATCAGCCAGTCGCCGGACAGGCTGGCTGTTCAGGGTGAGTTTTCTTTCGGTAGCGGACCAATAGATGCGGATGTCCGCCTGCCCCGTGCTGATGGCCTGGCCACCCACGAAATACCCCTTTTGTCCCTGTCGCACCATCAGCGCTCCCCCAGCTCCACGAAACGAACGAAGCGTGGCCATCAGATAGATGGCTTCGAGAATGTTTGTTTTCCCCTGGGCGTTGTCGCCCATAAGCACGTGAAAGCCGGGCACGAAGTCCGAGTCGAGCCGCGCGTAGTTGCGGAAGTCACGTAGTCTGAGGTGTGCCAGGTGCACGCACCATTAGGCCCTGTCTCATCAACGCTTCGCAAGCCATCGTATTCTTCGCCTCGGTTGCCCTGCAAGTGTCCTACCCCTCCTGCCAGTCTCGACGCATGAATAAAAATACAACTTCGGTCATGATGCTGGATGACCAGCTGGTCGCGGCTTTTGGTGATGCTCGATTGGTCCGACGGAATGGGGAGATCCATCTGCTGGGTGGATCGATGGCGGATCGGACGGAGGCTTTGGACTGGATGGTGATGTTTCTGCCCGAGGAGAAAGTCAGGATCGGACGTGAGTCAGGGGGCTGACGCTCCGTTCACCACGTTCTCGAGCTTTTCCCCGAGCACCGCAGCGCGCGCGATCCGTGCGGAGGTTGCCCGCATCTCGAGCTTTGATTCCACACTGCAGAACGCAGCGTGACAGGTGACGATCAGGTTTGGGGTGGCGGCTTCTGTGGCGTGACGGAGTGGCTCGTCCTCCACGACATCCAGTCCCGCTCCTGCTATGTGTCCTTGCCGGAGAGCTGCGAAGAGATCGTCCTTCTTCACCAGGGCTCCGCGCGCCGTGTTGACGAGAAACGCCGACGGTTTCATCCAGGACAGCTCGCGTGCCGTAATGAGGTGAAAGGTCTCCTTGGTGAGCGGGGTGTGGAGGGATACGATGTCGCTCAGGCGAAGCAACTCTTCGAGCGTGTCCACCTGATCGACCCCCACGGCCTTGTCCACGCCGTTGCTCACATAGGGGTCATAAAAGACCACTCTAAAGCCGAATGCCTTCGCCCGCAGCGCGGCGGCCATTCCGATGCGCCCCAACCCGAGCACGCCAAAGGTCCGTCCGCGAAGACGCCGCATCTTCTCACCCACGCGGAGTTGCCAGCCCAGGCGTTTGGCTTCCTGGTCCAGGGGGAAAAGCTGACGGGCCAGAGCGAGACTGAGAGCCAGGGCATGGTCGGCGACCTCCTCCGTCCCGTAGTCCGGGACGTTGCAGACGGGGATGCCACGAGCCCGGCCGGCCTCCAGATCCACGCTATCGTAACCCACTCCGTTGCGGATGATAGCCCGGCAGTTCCTCAACTTCTTGATGCCCGCAGCGCGGATCGGGATGTTGTGCCAGACAATCAGCGCCGAAGCTGAGAGAACCCGATCATTGAAATCATCGTCGCTGTCGCAGAGGTGGTATTCCACGCTCGCTGCCGCACCCAAACCTGCCGATTCGACCGCGAGTTCCGGATCGCCTACGGGCTGACGGGACCAGTCGATGACGACGACGTGAGGTTTGGAAGACTGCTGCATGGCCGATGCTTTGACACGGCCGAAGCCCGGCGTCAACGCTGTGGCTGGGCGGAGGATTCGCCGAGAATTGCAGATTCGTCAAAGATCGCCCGCCGGATGACCGTGCGCTCGTCAGAAGTGTAAGTGACGTGGATCCTGCCTTCTCTCGTCTGGATGGCGGTTGGATAGGCGAAGTCTCCTGGACCCTCGGCCAGGTTGCGACGGTGTGGGAAGGTCTTGCCTCCGTCTTCCGAGATCAACGCGGTGAGCGGTGTTCGGTCCGTCATGCTGTCGTTGATCACAGCCAGCAGCCGACCGCTGTTCAGCCGGATAAGTTCCACCGAAGCGTTGGGGTTGGGGAAGGCGGTCTCGGTTCCCTGCGACCAGGTGTGCCCACCATCGAACGATTCTGTCCGGACCACGAATCCGTCATTGCCCGGCTCGTAATCTCCTCCACGGCGACACAGGGCGATCAAGTGGTCGTCACGGACGATCGCTGCTGCAGGCTGCAGGTTTCCGATGCGCGAACGGACGCGGTTGGATTCCTTCCAGGCACCGGTCTTTGGATCGAACAG
>VHDG01000092.1 GCA_016871475.1 Verrucomicrobiota bacterium | reverse complement strand
CGCAGGCATTTCGGTTGATGGCCTCTGCACCCAGCGAAGCCACACCCCCTGAGCTGCGCGAACGGCTTCTCACTCTGATGTGCTCGCATCTGATGGTGGCCCAGCGCTTCAGCACCGTGGCGGAGATCGCCGCCACTCCCTCGGCAAAAGCGACTGGGCCTACGGCTTCCCTGCACCTGTTGTTCGGAATGGCAGCATTCAGCCAGGGTCGTGCGAAGGACGCAGCCAGCGAGTTCCGGCAGTGCATCGCCAAACGCAACCAGCCCTGCCTCTCCCCAAAGTTGCCCGATGTTCAGAGCGAGGCGCCCCGCCACATGCTCGCACTAAGCCTGATGCGCGCAGGCAACAAGGACGAGGGAAGGAAGCAGTTTCAACTCACCGTGGACGAGTCGCCTGCAAACCTAAGGATACGACTCGATTTCGCCAACTTTCTACAGGAGACCGGGGATTCGGTTGCTGCGTTGCAACAGTTGCATGAGGTGATTGCCCGTCAACCGTTCGACACGGATGCCTGGCGCCGGGGTGCGGAAATCGCGCTTGGGAATCCACACTATTACGAGTTTGCCGTCGATTGGACCGGGGAAGCCCTCAGGAACGCTCCGCGTGATCCCCGCCTTCTGCGAGCTCGTGGCGAGGCTTTGCTTCTGGCGGGCGATGCGGGTGAAGCCGTGGAGGTATGGGATCGTCTGGGCTCCAAATCCCCCTCAGACACTGCGGCTCATATCTGCTGCGCCATCCTGTCAGACCGCACGCCCCGACAAGTAGAGCCGGCCATGGAACCCGCGGTCAGCGCCGAGTTCTGCCAATGGTTCCGGCGACTCGTGGGAGCAGGAGCCGAGTCCAAAATCCGAAGCCTGCAGGATCGGCTGGATCCGCTCGACAAGTGTCTGCCGAGCGCCGCGACGACTCTGAAGAGCATCCTCGCCGAAGCCGAGGCAGCTTGAGGGGCGGGTTAAGGGAGGATTGCATTCACCTGATGCCAGGCGGTAGTTTTGCGGGGTCATGAACATTGTTCGGCCCAGTGATTCGACCTATGAGCAGACCCTTCGTGAAATCGTGGAAGCTTCCAGCTTGTTCGACTCCGAGGTGGAGGAGCGCACACGAAAAATCGTCCAGCAGGTCGCCGACCATGGTGATGCCGCTCTTCTTGAGCTGACGCAACGTTTCGACGGCGCCGCCCTGTCCGCGGACCAGCTGCAAGTATCAGCCGCGGAACGGATGACCGCGGCTCTCACGACGGATGAGGATTTCCGACAGGCCTTGGAGCTCGCTTCCAACAACATCCGGGCTTTCAGCCGGCGCTCACGACGTCGGAATTGGTCCAGCAAGAATGCCCAGGGTGCAACCGTCGGGGAAAAGTTCGATCCTTTCCAACGCGTGGGTCTTTACATTCCGGGAGGGACAGCCCCGCTCGCGTCAACCGCTCTGATGACCATTCTCCTGGCCCAAACCGCCGGGTGCCGGGAAATTGTAGTGTGCACACCTTGCGGCCGCGATGGCTCGATCAATCCCGCCCTGCTCCACGCCGTGACGGCTTCCGGAGCCACCGAGATCTATAAGGTGGGCGGGGCTCAGGCAATTGCCGCCATGGCCCAGGGCACCGCGACGATTCGCAAGGTGAACAAGGTTTTCGGCCCCGGTAATGCCTACGTCGTCGCAGCCAAGCGTTTGCTCGTGGGACATGTCGCCATCGATCTTCTCCCCGGTCCCAGCGAGGTGCTCGTGATCGCGGATCAAACAGCCAACCCGCAATGGATCGCCGCGGATCTGCTCGCTCAGGCGGAACACGGATCGGGTCATGAAAGGGTCTGGTTGGTGACCCCACACGGACCTTTGTGCAAGGCCGTCGAAAAGGAAATTCGACGCCAGTTGCCGAAGCTAAGCCGTCGTGATTTTGCTGAACGAGCCCTCTTTGCCAACGGATGGCTCATTCAAACGCGAACTCTTGAAGAGGCGGTTTCACTGACGAACAGACTTGCCCCCGAACACTGCGAGATCATGACACGCCGCCCCCATGAAGTGGCTGAGAAGGTCGTCACCGCCGGGGCCATCTTTATGGGCGGATATTCCCCCACGGTGCTGGGCGACTACGTCGCGGGCCCGAGCCACACCCTGCCCACAGGCGGCGCAGGTGCCTCGTTTGCTGGTTTGACCGTGGACCAATTCCAACGCCGCACCAGTCTTGTGGAGTACAACCGTACAGCCCTCCAGAAGTCTCTCCGCGCAGTGGCCACCTTTGCGAGGATGGAAGGCCTGGATGCCCACGGGCGCTCCGCTGCCATCCGGCTGGAAACTTCCGCAAAGTCGAAATCCAGGAAATCAAACCGTCGCTGAGCCGACCTCGCTATTCGGTCATGAAATCGCCCAAGACCCTGATCCGTCCGCTGGTTCGCAACCTTCATCCCTATGTCCCAGGCGAACAGCCAAAGGTGAAGGGACTCGTCAAACTCAATACGAACGAGAATCCGTATCCGCCCGCTCCGGCGGTGTTAACTGCTGTCCAGAAAGCGGTGGATGACCGGCTCCGGCTCTACCCCAATCCCACATCGCACGTTCTACGTGAGAAGCTGGCCAGATTGCATGGCTGCAAGCCCGGAAACATCATCGTCGGCAATGGTTCCGATGAACTGCTCGCCATGGCTGTCCGGGCTTTCACCGAGCCCGCAGGATCCAACGCTTCGAAGTCGCAGTCGCGAGTCCAATTCTTCCATCCAAGCTACTCCCTTTATCCCGTGCTCGCTGCCACCCATGGTGCCGAGGCTTATCCCACGCCTTTGGCAGACGGCTTTGCGCTTCCAACTGTGCGTGAGTTGCGCAACGGGAAACGATGGGACTTTCAGGCCGCCTTGACGCTCGTCACAACTCCCAATGCTCCGAGTGGTCGCGGCTACCGCACACAAGACCTGGAGTCGATCTGCCTCGCTCAAAAAGGTGTCGTGGTGTTGGACGAGGCTTACGTCGATTTCGCGGACGAAGACTCCTCAGCCCTCGCGCTCAAGATCCCCAATGTCCTGGTGGCTCGGACCTTTTCGAAAGCCTACTCCCTTTGTTTCCAGCGCGTGGGTTATATGATCGGAGATCCGGTGCTGATCGATGCACTGGATCGGATCCGTGACACCTACAATGTCAACGGGCTCGGTCAGGTCGCCGCTTCCGCCACTCTGGACCACCTGGGCTACTATCGTCGCAACTTCGCGAAGATCCGGGCGACGCGTACCCGCCTTTCACAAAGTCTTTCCGAGCTGGGCTTCAAGGTGCTGCCGAGCCAGACCAATTTCATTCTTGTCGAACCCCCTCACCCAGCGGCTGAGAGGTGGCTGGACTTGCTCAGGGCGGGAAAGGTCCTCGTCCGCTGGTTCAGGCAACCCGAGGTGAGTCGATATCTGCGAATCACGATCGGAACAGATCGCGAGGCGGATGTTTTGTTGTCGTTGGTGCGAAAGATCCTGCGCCGTCCGCCTTCGATGTAACTGCAGAGGAAGGAACCCCCAGGTTCGTTGTCCATCCCTTTAGCCAGACCTGCTTTTTCAAACCTCCGAACCCACCTGCTGCTTGTGAAATATCATCTGTTCATCATAGTCGCCCGTCGATGAATGTTCTGATCACGGGTGGAGCGGGCTATATCGGGGCCATTTGTGCCGAGATCTTTACTCGGGCAGGACATGGCGTGTCCGCTTACGACAATCTCTCCGAAGGCCATCGGGCTGCACTGCCTCCCGGTGTGCGGCTCTTCGAGGGTGACATCCTTGATGCCTCGGCCTTCCGACGCGCCCTTGAGAGCAGCCGGCCAGATGTTGTGGCGCATCTCGCTGCTTCAGCTCTCGTGGGTGAGTCGATGCAGGATCCTGCAAAATACTTCCGCAATAATGTCTCTGGAACTCAGGCAGTGCTCCAGGCTTGCGTTGAGAGCGGTGTTCGAAGGGTGATCTTCAGTTCAAGTTGTGCCACATACGGAATCCCTGTCGGCGAACAGATCATCACTGAGACTACTCCGCAGGACCCCATTAATCCTTACGGGGAATCCAAACGCATGTGTGAACGCATGCTCGACTGGCATCGACGCATTCACGGACTGGAATTCGTTGCGTTTCGATTCTTCAATGCCGCGGGTGCCACACAGGAGCGCGGCGAACATCATCACGTCGAAACCCACCTGATTCCGAATGTTCTGAGGGTGGCAGCGGGCACATTGGAACGCTGTGATGTCCTGGGTGGGGACTATCCCACGTCGGATGGCACCTGCCAGCGGGACTACATCCACGTGGAGGATCTGGCGGAGGCGTTCAAGATCGCACTCTCATCCCAGGCCCTGGGATTCTTCAACCTGGGGAACGATACTCCCTTCTCCGTTCTTGAAGTCATCCGGACAGCGGAGCGGGTGACCGGAAAGAAGATCGAGACGCGCATGCTGCCACGACGTCCTGGGGATCCTCCGAGATTGGTGGCGTCTTCTGCCAGGGCTCGTGCGGAGTTGGGATGGCGACCCCGTCACACGTCGTTGGAGAAGATCATCGAATCCGCGTGGCGATGGCACCAATCGCATCCACGCGGCTTCGCCTGAGGTGTAGCGCGCGTCAAACTCGAGGCGGGTTTCAACCCCTTCGCCCGGATTTCCGCCCTCATCAGGGGAACCATCAACGGATCGGCCAGCTCAGGTGTTCATGCAGGAAGCGGTAGGTGCCTTTTCCGTTGATCGTGTGCGGTCCATTGAAGAACTCGATCTCGGTTCTGTCAGGGATTCCGATCTTGGCGTAAAACCTCCGCACTCTCGCAAACTCATGCGCCACCCATTCGTCCGGAGCCACGCCGTCGTCGTGACCCCGCTCAACCATGAACGGCCTTGGGGCAATCAACGCGGCCATCTCTGCATAGTTGAACGTGTTGCCGAGATTGAACTCGGGCATCTCATACTCACCTGTGTACATATAGCTGTATCCCGAGTCGGTCGTCGCATTCTTCGTGATCCACTCGTTGAAATCCGCGGAACAGATCGAGAGACAATAGCGATCCAACAATGCCGGCACTCGCATCGCCGTCTTTCCTCCATACGACAAACCGTAGAACCCGATGCGCTTGGAATCCACAAAAGGCTGGGACTCCAGCCAATCGAGGATCCTTTCGTGCTGCGCGAGAATGACTGAGAAAAGGGAGCATCCGATCAGGTTGGCCTTGCGCTGGAGCACGCGAAACCGGTCTTCACCCCGATAAGGGTTGTGGGGGGAGAAAACGACAAACCCGCGTTCGGCGAGCTCGGCGGCAAAGCCTTTGTAGTACTGGAAACCGCCGTCCTTCGGATTCTTGCTGATGGTGTCGTGGGGCACGCCTTCAAGCCCATGCTGACAAACCACCACCGGACGGCGTTCTCCGGGCTTCAGGTCCTTCGGCAGCAGCAACACTCCCCAGGCATAAACATCGGGCCAGACATCCAGCATGACGTTATAGCCGGTCCATTTCGGCTCCTCGTAAACGAGACGGCTTCGAGCTGAAGGTGGGACGGACGGTGCCGGAAGCCTTCCGATCACGTTGTTCCAGAGATTCGTCTGCCATTCGTTTCTCGCTGTTTGCCACGAGTCCGCCTTGTGCTGCGATGTCTTCCGGAACAGGAATGCATCCCGCACGGATTCGGAAGCCCTGAGAATCTTCTGCGTGTGATTTACCAGCTCAGCCACCTGCCGCGTTTGTCGCGCAGCGCTTGAGAAGCCTTTCCTCCGATCGACAGGAGCCTCACCGGCGGGCTGCAGGGAGGCAGGTGCGCCGCTCAGAACTTCGATCATTCGGGCAAGGGTCTTCTCAGAACCAGCTCGCACGACCGTTCCTTCGCTTCCATTCACGAGTTCCGTCCAGTTGCCCGCCCAGCTTTCCTGCACAAGGCTTCGGGCGCGCCTCAACTCCTCGGACACCGAGGCAAACTCCGGAGTCTTCCACTGCCCTGGAGCCGCACCGCCAAGTCGCCCCGATCTGGCCTTGGGAGGGCCCAGCACTGGCTGGACTTCGGAATGTTCTATGATAAGTCGTCGAGGCGCGCACATGGCCGCGAGCTCGGCATCACCAAAGTCCCTGAGAAAACCGAACACATTGCGGTAGATCGGCTCAGCCCACGTCCGCTGACGCGATTCAAAATAGCCGCTCACAACCGTCGACGTGATTCGCCCGTCCAGCGCAGAAGCGTGCAGAGCGATCAGGCCGCCTTCGCCGTGTCCCAGTATGCCGATGTCCCGCCGTCCCCTGATGGGACCCTGCGATTCCATCCAATCCACGGCGGAGAGAGCCTTCTGCACTTCATATCCGATGATGTGCCGACCCATTTGAAAGGCCTGACGATAGATCCATTCCCGGTGGGGTTGATTGGTGAACCGTTTGAGCCGTTCATTGCCGGATGCAGCGTCGCTACGATCAATCAGACTCAACACAAGCACCTGGCATCCATTTTCAGCCAGGCGTCGGGCGTACTGGCCCTCTGACGGCAGTCCGGGTTGGAGTCCGGCAGTTGCTTCAGGCGTCTGATCCGCGTCGGGGATGACGAGGACGCGACCCAGGAGATTTGTTTTCGGCTCGAGCAGCAGGCCCTCTCCCCAGACGCCATCGAACACCGGCCATCGCACGGACCAGAAGCGGACAGAGGGCGTTTCCGCGACCAGGGCGGGATCTTCGGTGGAAGACAGGTATTCGAGGGATTTTGGATGAAGGCGGGAATCGACGGCACCAATGATTTGCGTGAGAAGTTCACGCTTTGGCTTCATGGCTTTCTCATGCGAATCGGCGGATGAGGAACTGGAGCCCCAGCGAGACGGTCTTGATTGGAGGGCGGACTCCAGCTGTGCCATGAGGAACCGGTCTATGCCGCCGACCATGGTGGCCGAAGGATCGGCCGGCATGTCGGCGAGCGAAGTTCCTGGCAGATTCTGGCTGGCCGGGAAAGCGGTGGTGGCGAGGAGGAGAAGACCGGTGATGGATGCCAGGTATTTCATGTTAGATGCCGCGGAGCGAAAGGCGGCAGGTCTTGGTAGGCTTCCGGGCGGCAGGACGTCAAGCCCCTTGGACGCAGGATTGACTCCGGGCAGTTGATCGGGCATGCCTTCGAATCATGTTTGGCCAAATCAAGAATCAGCAAGGCGAGAGCCTGGACTATGCATTTCATCCCGGAGCTTCGGGTTCCAAAGACATTGTGGTGATCGGACACGGGGTAACCGGCAATAAGGACCGGCCCTGGTCCATCGCACTCGCGGATGGACTTTCGAAGGCGGGCATTCCTGTCCTCCGTTTTTCCTTTGCAGGCAACGGGTCATCGGGAGGTCGATTCGTCGATGCCACGATCTCCAAGGAAGTGGAAGATCTCGGGAGTGTGTTCGACGTGTTGCAGGGGTGGAAGATTGTGTATGCCGGGCATTCGATGGGTGGGGCGGTTGGAGTTTGCCGGGCTGCGAAAGATTCGCGGATTCAACGCCTGATCTCGCTTGCGGGAATGGTTCACACGAAGGCTTTTGCGCAGCGCGAGTTTGGGCAGGTGGAACCGGACAAGGGATTCATGTGGGACGAGCCGAGCTGTCCGCTGTCTTCTGCGTATATGAAGGATCTCTCCGAGCTTAACACCCTGGCAGGGTTTGGAGGAAAGATCCGGGTGCCGTGGTTGTTGGTCCATGGCACGGAGGACGATGTGGTTCCGATTCAAGATTCGCGCGATATCCTTGCGATGGCAGATGCCAAGCTCGCGAGGCTCGTCGAGTTGCCCGGTTGCAATCACGTATTCGCCGAGCCGCATACCGCTGCCATGGTGTCGAGTGTGGTGGGCTGGTTGAAGGGCGCTTGAGTTCCGGGCGCGTCCCCTCAGGGACCCCTTGCGCAACGGAGTGCAATCGCGCAACGGCTCATGCCCCCTGGGAGCGCTGGCGTCCCGCCGGCCTCTGGGTTGCTCACGGCCTCACGCCGACGGGACGCCAGCGCTCCCAGCCATAATGAGCGGCAACAAAACTGGGTCTGAAAGTCAGCCGTGGAGGGCTCGTTGCATCTGCTCGCGAACCAGGGTCAGGCGCTTGGTTTCGCCTCCACCGACCTCGGCAGTCGCCCAACCTGTGAACCCGACCTCGTTGAGCGCCTTTCGCACTTCACCCCAGGGCACATCGTCCTCGGGGCTCGTGATGTCCACAAACTTGTTCTTGGCCCGGCTGAATCCCTTGATGTCGAGCTTCACCGCGCGCCGGCCAAATGCATGGATCCACTCCTTCGGCTGCCCATACTTCCAGTGGTTGCCGATGTCGTAATACATCCCCACCCATGCACTGTTAAAGCTGTCCACAAACTTCACAAAGCGATCCGCGCTCTGCTCCGGCCCCTTGTCGTGGTCATACATCATCTGGTTCCAGACGTTCTCGAACAAGATCTGCTGCCCCATGGATGCAGCCAACGGAATCACCTTGCGGATCTCCTGCCTGCAGCGCTCTTCAATTTCTTCAGCCGGTCCGTCAGAGCCACGTCCCACGACAATCAGCACCCCGCTGCCCCGGATGGCGTGCGACACTCTTACGCAATGCTCCAGGTTCGAGACTGCTTTCGCCCTGACTTCGGCCGAAGGATCTGTCAGACGCACGCCCCAATGCGCATGATTGATCGCGTTGTGCGCAAAAATCCCCGCCTTCATCACGGCCTCGCTCGCCTGCTCAGGGGTGAAATTTCCCGCTTCATCAAAGTCCACTCCGTCAAAGCCCGCCTCCTTCGCCATCTGAAGCCTCTCCACGATCGAGAACTGTTTATCCCCGGCCTTCGACGCGATCATGCCCAGCTTGCAGGAAAGCAAGATGCTCTTGCCGGTGGAAGGTGGCCGGAGAATGGGCTCGGGGGCGGCGGTCGCAGCTGTGGGGAGAGACACAACTCCAGCAAAGGTTGCCGCGGCGGCGCTGGTGGTCAGAAAGGATCGGCGGTTCAGAGAACGGGATGCGTGCGTGGAGGTTTTCATGGGCTTCCGATACCAGCCCCCAGCCGACTTGCCAAGCTCATCGTAGTTCCAGGCTCAAGGGATTGCGCGGAGGTTCGATAGATGGGAAGGAACAACGGCATGGACGCGGTGCGTCCATCTCTTCTGGCCAGCGGAGTCCATTGTGGGCGTCACGAGCACTTACATCGGTTTTGGCAGCCACAACGCAACTGGAAAACCAACAGGTTTTCGCAGGGCGACGTTCCTTGCCTGCACGCTGCTGGGATGGCAGTGGAGTTCCCTCCACACTCTTGCAGCCGTGTCTCCTGCCTCCTCCCAGGATTCATCCGCTTCCGGATGGCTCATCGGAGTTGCGGGTGTCGCGTTGATCGCCTTTCTCCTCTGGTTGCGCATACGTCGGCCCCAGGAGCTCCCCAACTGGAACCCCTTCTCGGTCACCTCGAAATCTGGACATCCAGGCCCCGTTTCGTCCCGTGAGTCAGAGGACTCGATGTTGGAGGCTTCGGGAGGTGGGAGGCCCCAGCCGACTGACTCGCCCGGGACTTCGCTGTTCTCCAGTGGCGAGGGTTTCATCTATTGCGCTGCTCACGATTTGCAGGAACCTCTGAGGAAGGTGAAGAGCCAGCTCAGCCGGTTGGAAACGAGGCTTCAATCCACCGGCACCCAGGAAGCGCGCGGCGAAATGGAGGCCATGCGTCGCACGCTGAACCGGATGCAGAACCTGCTCGATAGTCT
>VHDG01000091.1 GCA_016871475.1 Verrucomicrobiota bacterium | reverse complement strand
GCGGATTGTCGTTGCGACCATGGGCCTTGCCGCCGGGATCAACTTCTCACTCCGCACCGTGGCGCTCGCAGGGGAGTCCTATCAACGCGACCAGTCTGAGCAACCCCTGCGTGCCGACGAGCTGCTTCAAATGTTCGGGCGGGCGGGGAGGCGTGGCATTGATGAGATCGGGTACGTGCTGGTAGCGGGGAATGACATTCGTCTCCACGAAGCCCACTCCGGACATCTCAGCCGATCTGCGCTTGTGGATTGGAGCACGCTTTTAGGGCTGATGCGATCTGCTGCGTTGCAGGGGCGGGAACCCTTTGAGAGCGCTGTTCAGGCCCAGCAGCGACTTTTCACATCGAAGCCCATCTGGCTGGGGGTCGAAGCGTCGCTTAAGTCGTCGCAGATGGCATGCGGCCTCAAGACGGACGCTGAGCGTGCAAGGCATGTGCGTCGACGAATCCGCGAGTTCCGGAATTCGCAGGGGGACTGGGAGCTCTTCCGCTTGCTTCAGCCTTGTCCCGCTGGAAGCGCGATGACTCCTGCCGGCCTCAACGATGCCTCCTCCCGGCCCACAAGCTTTGCCCGCATGGTTCCGGCCCTGACTTCCTCGATCGTGGCGGAGAAGCTCGGGTTCGGAGCGCTGGAAATTGTTCAAGAGGTGGAAGGCTTACGACTTCACGGTCGAGCGCTCACCGTGGCTGATGTTCTTCCAGATGAACGCCTGGTGCTCACCAAGTGGACGCGCCGGTTGACGGGTTGGACGCGTCGTGAGGCGCGAGCCGGCCTCTGGGAATCTGACTTAGCGCCTTTGCTTTCGCGGAAGCTCTCCGAGAAGAAACTCCCGGTGCTGCGATACGAACGTCGAGGCTTTCGGATGCTGGCGATCCTGAACCTGGCTGAGCAGCCCATCCAGTGCCTTGTGGACGCCCAGGGCGTGGCGATTTGGAATCCTGAGACCCGCGATAAACAGCCCGAAGACTGCAGCCTTTGTCCTCAGGCCGATGAGTGTCGTGGATTGAGCGCGGCCACGGGCGTCGCGATGCTCTGGCGGCGGCTCGGATTAGTGGATGCACGCGGGGTGCCGACCCTGCGCGGACAGGTTGTGGGGGTTTTGCCGCAGGGCGATGGGCTTGCCGTGGCTGCGGCGTTGGAGGAGGAGGACTATCCGATCGAACAGCTTTTGTATGACCTTGCGGACTTGGACGCGGGGTTCCGGTTTTGCGGTGATGAGAATCGCTGGGCCGGCAGGCTGGCCGCTGCCTGTCACAAGGCCTACGGGCTCCAGAGCATCCCGGGGTACCTGGAGAATGGAGTGCCGCCACGATATGGATCCGGGGCCGAGCAGGTGGTGGAGGCGGCGCACAAGAATCCTGGGAGCAAGACCCGGTGGGTGCGGCCGAACCTGGGCCTGGGGGACATCGATCGAATCATCATCGAGTGGAGGAGTTTTCTGCGACAGATCTCCCATGCATCCGCCATTGACTGGCCGAGGTGGAAAGCCCTTCAAGCGTTGGCGAAAGCGGTCTTATTCGAGACCGAATCACCCACCCTTACGGACCTGCCTCCCCTTGATTACACCCAGACCAAGCGAATAGATCATCGGCTCGATCTGCGCCGGACTTCCTGGAGGTGAAGATTTGTTTTGCGCGGCCTGTTTCGGGGGGCTTTTCGCGGCACTATTTGGCTCTCAAACAGGCGTTTGACCGGGGGTGAGGTCTTCCGTAATCTTCGCGCCCTTGTATATGAAAGTGATGATTTGTGACCCGATTTCTCCGAAGGGCATAGCGTTATTCCGGCAGCAGCCGGAGTTTGATGTCACGGTTCTCGAAAAGCGCCTGTCGGAAGCCGACTTGATTCCTCTGGTGGGCGAGGTTGAGGCCATGGTGGTCAGGTCCGAAACCAAGATTACGAGGAAGTTGATCGCTGCAGCACCCAAGCTGCGGGTCGTCGGCCGTGCGGGGGTAGGGGTGGACAACGTGGATGTGGAGGCTGCGACCGAGCGCGGGATCGTGGTGATGAACACTCCCAGCGGGAACACCATCTCAACCGCCGAACTGACGTTCAGCATGCTGATGGCTCTCGCCCGCCACATTCCTCAGGCCTGTGCCTCGATGAGGGCTGGCGAATGGAATCGCAAGGCGTTTTCTGGCACCGAGCTTTATGGCAAGACCCTCGGGATTCTGGGGATGGGGCGCATCGGAGCCGAGGTTGCGCGTCGGGCCCAGGCGTTTGGGATGACCGTGCTGGCCTATGACCCTTACCTCTCTGCAGCGCGGGCCAAGCAACTCAATGTGGAAACCCTCGGGCTCGACGATATTTACGCTCGAGCCGATTTCATTACGGTTCACATGCCCATGACCGAGGAGACCAAAGGCATGATCAACGCCTCGGCGATGGCCAAAATGAAGAAGGGCGTGAAGCTTTTGAACTGTGCGCGGGGTGGAATCATCAACGAGTTCGATCTGGTCCAGGCCATCCAGCAAGGCCAGGTTGCGGGCGCAGCCTTGGATGTCTATGAGGCGGAGCCCCTCATCAAGGATCATCCGCTTCGGTCCCTGCCCCAGGTCATCATGACTCCGCATCTCGGTGCCAGCACCGACGAGGCGCAGGAGAATGTTGGAATCGAGGTGGCCGAGGCGATCACCGAATACCTGCTCCAAGGGGCGGTGCGGAACGCGGTCAATCTCCCGAACCTGGATGCCAAAACCTATTCCCAGGTGAAACCTTATCTCTCCCTGGGAGAAAAACTCGGCCGGCTTCTAAGTCAGCTAGCCCCCAAGCAGTGCGATCGCATTTACATCACCTACGGCGGCAAGGCGCAGGAGCTTCCGGCCACCGATCCGGTCACACGGGCCATCCTGAAGGGTTTTCTGGAGGCCAGTTCCGGCAAGGACCTGAATTATGTCAACGTGAGGGCGATCGCCTCGGGGCGTGGACTTACGGTGGAGGAGAAGCGATCGGACGAAGCCGTGACCTTCAACGAATGGCTGCACGTGGCTGTCTATTCGGGCGGGGAGAAGGTTTCCGCAGGCGGGACTTTCTTCGGCTCCCTGAACAACCCGATGATTGTCCGCGTGTTCAGCCGTCCTGTGGAGATTCATCCCCAGGGGGTTGTGCTGTTGCTGAACAACCAGGATCGTCCGGGCATCGTCGGAGCTCTGGGCACGCTCTTTGGAAAGCACAACGTGAATATCGCCAGCATGAGTCTGAGCCGCGAGAGTGTCGGCGGGCAGGCTCTGACTGTCTTCCAACTGGACACGCTGCCTCCGGAGGCTCTTCTTCAGGAGATCCAGCGTGATCCCGCCATCAGCAATGTACGTGTGATCAAACTCTAACCGCCTGCGATCGTAATTCCTTTGAAATGCAAACTTTCCCAAACGTCCAAACCCCTATGAATCGATTTCGCATCTGTGCGCTGCTCGGCGTTCTCTTGTCGGCGGCATCAAGCGTGTCTGCAGCTGACATCTTTGGCGGCTTGTTTGCCGACCCGGTCTTGGTGAAAGGGATCAATGTGGAGGTCCGCCGCAGCCAGCTCGATGAGGCCTTCATCGCCTATCGCGCCAACCTCGCGGCACGCCGGGAGGAGATCAAGAGCGGTGAACGTGACCAGAAGGAGATCGCTCTTCTTGAGCGCATCCTGCTGACCCAGATCATCGACAAACGGGCCACGGCCCTGGATCGAACCAACGCCAATACGATCGCTGAAAAATTTCTCACCGAAGCCAAGAAGGCAGCGGGCGATACAGATGAGGGATTTGCGCGTCAACTCCGCTCGCTGGGGCTGACGGTGGACCAGTTTCGGAGGCGGGTTCAGGAGCAATCCCTGGTTGAGACCCTGCTGGAGCGCGAGCTGAAGTCCACGATCACGATTACAGAGGACAACATGAAGAAGTTCTATGAGGAGAATCCGGAGCGTTTCTCGCAGTCCGAGCTGGCGAAGGGCCGTCACATCATGGCCTTCACCCGCGACCTTCGCACCGGCCTTGAGCTTCCTCCCGAGGAGTTGAAGCAGAAACGCGAGCGGCTCATGAGAGCGCAGGCCCGGGCGAAGTCTGGCGAGGACTTCGCGGGATTGGTGGGTGAGTACTCTGAAGACCCCGAGGCTCCTTCCAAACAGGGCGAGTTTGTGATCCCACGGAGCAACCGCCTTCCCGAGATCGAGGGTGCGGTGTTCTCCCTGCCGCTGAATGCTGTGAGCGACATCGTTTCAACCCCCAACGCCATCCACATCCTCAAGGTGACCGAACGCGTCGCTCCCAAGAAGATCGAGTTCGAGACCGCGCGTGGGGATATCGAGAAGCTCGTTGGAAATCGGGAGATGGAAAAGCGGCTTCCGGAATTCTTTTCGAAGCTCAAGGACGAGGCCAAGCTGGAGGTGCTGGAGCCGAAGTACAAAACGGTGCTTGATAAGGTTTCCGCCGAAGCATTTGACCCCGGCCTGGGGGGCAAGTGAGCAGGATCATTGGCATCGACCTGGGCACCACCAACTCGCTGGCTGCGGTTGTGGATAGTGGCATCCCTTATGTCGTTGCCGATGCCGAGGGCCAGCGACTCACGCCTTCCGTCGTTCACTTTCCCTCTCGGGACGGTGAGCCCCTGGTCGGGCGCGTCGCCGCCCGATCGCGAGCGGTCAAGCCACGTCATACGGTTTACTCCGTCAAGCGCTTCATGGGCCGTCGAGCCTCCGACCTCGCGTCGGAGGAACTCCAGGTCAACTATCCCGTCCAGCCTTCGTCCACAGGGGGGGTGGCGGTGGAGATGCATGGAAGACTTTGGAGTCCGGAGGAGATCTCCGCCCAGGTGCTCAGGAAGCTCAAGCATGACGTCGAGGTCGCCATCGGAGAACCGATCACGCGAGCGGTGATCACGGTTCCCGCCTACTTCAACGACAGCCAACGGAATGCCACGGTCAAGGCGGGTGAGCTGGCCGGCCTGGTGGTGGAACGAATTGTCAACGAGCCCACTGCCGCGGCTCTTGCGTATGGGCTCGACAAGCTCGCGGAGCATTCCCTAATTGCCGTCTATGATCTGGGAGGGGGCACCTTTGATCTTTCAATCCTGGAGCTGAACAACGGCGTGTTCCAGGTTCTTGCCACCCATGGAAACACCCGGCTTGGGGGCGACGATCTCGACCGTCGGATTGCGGAGTATCTGGCTGAGAAGATCAAGGAAGGCGGCGGACCTGATGTTGCTTCATCAGATGTCTTGTCGGCGCGCGTTCGAGAAGCTGCGGAGCAGGCGAAGATCAAGCTTTCGACCGAGACTGGAGTGGAGATACAGCTCCCTTTTCTGACCGAGGCCTGGAGTTTTTCGCTGAAGCTTTCGCGGCAGAAGCTGGAGGAGCTGACCGGTCCGATCATTGATCGAACGCGGGCCCATTGCGTGCGTTCCCTGGCTGACGCCAGGTTGAAGGCGGAGGATTTGAATCAGGTGATTCTTGTGGGTGGACAGACCCGGATGCCTTTGGTGCGACGCAAGCTGGCCGAGTGGTTTGGGTGTGCAGAGTTTGAGGAGGCGCGGGGGGATTTGCGATTGGGCGAAACCTACCACAAGGCTGCCGGACCGGTGTTGAACACGTCCCAGAATCCGGACGAGGCAGTGGCGCTTGGGGCTGCGATTCAGGCAGAGATTTTGTCCGGTGGCTTCAAGAACGTCTTGTTGCTGGATGTCACGCCGCTTTCCCTGGGAATCGAGACGTTTGGCGGGTTGATGAATGTGATTGTGCCGAGGAATTCCACCCTGCCCATCAAGGCGGGTGAGATGTTTACCACGGCTGTGGACAATCAACGCAACATGCTGATCCATGTGTTGCAGGGTGAGAGGGAACGGGCTGCTGACAATTGGAGCCTGGGGCGGTTCGAGCTGGAGTTTGAGCCTGCGCCCAAGGGGGTTCCTCGCGTTGGAGTGCAGTTTGAGATTGATGCCAACGGAATCCTCCATGTGCTGGCCCGTGACATCAAGACCGGCCATCAGACGGTGGTGCAGATCAAGAGTGCGGTGGACGTGGATGACGCTGCCGTCCAGAAGATGGTGGAGGAGTCTGTGGAACACGCCTTCGACGACTTGAAGGCAAGGCAGTGGATAGAGGCGAAGGTCAAGGCGGCCACGGATCTGCCTGCGACTCGCAAGGCCATGTCGCAATTCATGGCAGAACTGGACCCCGAGTACAAGAAACAGCTGGAGGAGTCCCTGGCAGGGGTGGAGGAGGCGCTCAGCACTGAAGATTCCAAGACTCGCGCCGGTGATGTGACCAGACTGAAAGCCGCGCTCGCGCAGTTGGACCAGGTTACGGTCCCGCTGGCAGAGGCCCAGCTTGATCGTCTATTGGGCGAGATGGCGAACCAGCCTCCCGCATCGCCTCCCTCACCCTCGGCTTGAGTCCATCAACGAACGTCCAAAACAACATTCTCAACACTGTTTGGTGAACTCAAACACACGCATATGCCCAAAGTGACGATACTACCTGGCGGTAACTCGGCTGAAGTTGAGCCTGGAGAACTCTTGCTTGAAGCGGGGGAAAAGGCCGGCGTGGATATGGAGGCAGGGTGCTCCAACTGCTCATGCGGCACCTGCGTGGTGGAGGTTGTTGAAGGCATGGAGAACCTGGAGGCCCCAACCGCAGAGGAGTTGGATGTGTTGGATCAATGGAACAAGGACCCCGAGAAGTTTCGCCTCACTTGCTGCGTTCACATTCGGAACGGGGATGTCATCGTGCGACAGGCTCATTCCTGACTTCCGAGGTCCCTGCAGGTGCAGGTTCAAAAACTGAGGTCCAATGCTCCGCCTTCGCCCTCCTTCTGCACCAGATCGCTTGAGCGCAGGGTGCGAGGAGGTTCTGTCGAAACCGGCGCGGGCGTGGGGCCAGCACGAGTTGCTCCCGGCTCTGTTGCCTTGGGTGCGGCTGCAGCTTTGGTCCCGCCTTCAGGTTTCCTCGTCATCAACTCCTCCGCGGTCATCTCCGGCGCGTTCTTCATGAGCTCATCCTTGGACGGCATCGGCGTCGCAGGAACTGCCTCGGGTGCAGCTGCGGCAGGAGAAGGAACTTCCAGGTTGGGAGCTTCTTCAACCGCGTAGGGAGCCGGGCTTGATGCAGATTCCGAGGAGGTTGGGTGGGAGGCGTTGCTGATGTCAGTTGCTTCCCCCTGGGACTGCACTGAAGCAAGAAGCGCTTCGATGCCCTGTTGCTCCCCCGCATCGGGTGTTAGGCCCAAGGCCATGGGTTCTGCGCTGGCAGCTTCCGATTCCAGTGAAGCCGAAGACGCGGGCGTGGCATCGGGTGTTCGGTCGGGAAGATCGGGTTGATCGGCAACGGGAGGCCTGTTTTCGGACTTGGCGCTGACTTGGACTTCTGGCTGTGGAGCGAGCTCAGCTTTGGCCGAAGCAGGGGTGGGTGGTGTTTCCTCAGGGAGTTCTTGTGCAGCTTGTGTGGAGGGATGACTTGCTTCGACGGGCATCGCGGGCGAAGGGGTTGTCGAATGGGTGTCGATGCTCGCTGCCGGCTTGGATTCCAGAGCCTGCCCGGTGGGTTCCTCAACCATGGTTGGGCTGTGGGTGTGCGACGGCTCATGTGCGTGGCTATTGGCCTTGGGTTCGGCGATGGGCTGATGGGATGAATGAATGTGGGACTGGGCCTGATCGGCGCCAGCAGTCCGCTTTGCTGACAGCGCCAATGCCGCCCCCCATAAGGCGCAAATGAGAATGAACGTCCCGGCACTTCGCAGGGTGCGGGTCTGGCCGGCATCGAACTCCCTCAACACCAGATCACGTGAGGCTGTGGCAATGCCGTCAAGCCTTTGCAGATGCTCCTTCCGCGCTGTTGCGTAATCCGTTTTGAAGCGGACCAACACCCAGTCACCCGGAGCTCGCGCGAATCTTTCCACCTCGTCGGAACGTGATATGAGCTCGGTCCGGAAATGGCTGGCCAGGTCGATGATGGCGGAGGGTATCGTGCTTCCGCTCGGCGCTGCTTCGACGAGCTCGCTCAGTTGTTGCTGGAGGCGTTCCAGCGCTTTTTTTCGTTCCGCCGCTCGTTCGCGGTTTCCTGGCGACAGCATGACCGCGCGGGTGGCTTCATCCAGTGAGGAGACAAGTTTTTCATAAACAAGAATCTCGGTGAGGAGACTCTGTTGGGTTCTCACTGACTTAGCTAGGGCGAATGAGTTGATCCACGGGACGATATGGGCAGAGAGCCCAACGAGCAGCGCGAACGCCAGAATCATGGGGTAATGCGCTGCTGCGGAAAGCTTTGCGGGTGGAAGATGTGTCCTCATCCACAGTATCCATCGATAGGCGATGGCTAAGGTTAAGAACCTTTTTTCCAACTTCCCGGTTGACGCTTCTCCAGCAAACTTACGAACACTGCGTTTCCGTCGTCGCGAATTCAGCCCCGACGCGTCGTTGAACGAGTGTCGTGAGACGCCACACTCGAGCTGGGACAAGCACCGCTATTCGGGGCTTGAGGCCATCAGGACACGGAAGAATCGTTGGAGGCCGATGACAGAATCCAGCTGGACATACTCGCTCTCGGTAGCCCGGAACCAGCCTGTGGCATCGTTGTCGAACGGCAGTTCCAAGCCTTTGGCGTATTGAAGCTTATAGAACATGCCTCGGACGGTGTTGAATCGGAGCTCACATTCAAAGGCGTTTGCGAGGATCATCGTGAGGGCGACTGGGGTGTTGAGGATTGATCCATCGAAGTAGCGATTCACCAAGTTCCAGGCCTGGATGCCGACCTGTGAGCCGATGCGGCGGCCCGTGACATCGTCCACGGACACGTGAATTCCACCCCAGAGGCGGGACAGACCGGCCTGGTCCGCGGCGTCGTAGTAGGTAGCCCATTGGAGTTCCAAGGCTTCGCTCGGTCCCTGTTCGAACGTGAGATAGGCATTGGAAGGAAAGCTTTTCTTTCCGAGTCCACCGGGGAAGAACGCGCTTCCTGTGAAACGCGTCATGACTTCGGCGGCTGCCCTGCTGAATGTGCTATGTCCGGATACGAACCCGGGGAAGGCGGGTGTGACAAAGTTAGCTTTCTGGAACGGCAGCCAATCGACGGCCAGCATCCATCGAGCCCCGCTGTGTTGAGTCGTGGGGCTTGGGGGTTGTCCTGGCCAGGCTTTGATGGCCACTTCACCTACTGACAGGCCGAAGTGACGTTGACCTGGGTTGGAGCTCTCAAACGTGACTTCCTCGATAAGCCCGGGGATCAGCGGAAGACCTCTTGGATGATAGAGAAAGCTGTTCGGGTCTGTGGATTGGCCAAGCATGGCCATATAGCGAATCGCAGCGATGGGACGCCATCCGTCATAGTGCCGTTTGAGCGTCCAAGCTGCACAGGCGGCGTCGTGAGTGGCGGCGTTGAGCGCCAGGTAGAACTTCACGTCCCACTCCAGATTGTCGAGAAGCGGACCTGTGCCGCCGATTCTTTTCTGGAAGCCCGGCTGGTCGCTCACATCGTTCGCTATCACGTTCCAGTGTCCAGGTGGGGTTTCAGAGTTGGGTCCATCAGCCCAGTACTCCGCCAGGATGCGGGTGAAGTCGCCTCGCTTCACTGGATTGGGTGCATAGGGTTGGCCGGTGACTGGATTAACGGGGTGACCCGTGCCATCGTTCTGTCCCAATGTGCTGTTGCCGAACTTCCCGGGTGATATGTCGATCAAGACGCCGTCATCGGGATCCAGTTCGCCGCTCATCCGGATCACATC
>VHDG01000090.1 GCA_016871475.1 Verrucomicrobiota bacterium | reverse complement strand
TACAGCAACGATCGGGGTCGCACATGGAAAAAGTATTCCGCCAATCCCGTGCTGGACCTGGGCGAGAAGGATTTTCGAGATCCGAAGGTTTTCTGGCATGAGCCGTCCAGGAAATGGGTCATGGCCGTGGCCTGGCCTATCCACCGGAAAGTCCGGTTCTACGGTTCCAGCGACCTCAAGAATTGGAGCCATCTCAGTGATTTTGGACCTGCGGGATCCACGACCGGGATCTGGGAATGTCCCGACCTCTTTCCCATCGCGCTGTCTGGACGCGGCAGGACGGACAAATGGCTCCTGGTGGTGAACGTGGGATCGGGCGCCCCGGCGGGAGGATCCGGCTGCCAGTACTTTACCGGCCGCTTCGACGGAACACATTTTCATCCGGATCCACAACCGCAAGGTGCGCAGTGGGCTGACTGGGGCCGCGACTTTTACGCAGCGGTTTCGTGGAGCGACATTCCAAAGCGCGATGGCCGTCGGATCTGGCTCGGGTGGATGAGCAACTGGGATTACGCGAATGACGTGCCTACTTCTCCGTGGCGCAGTGCGATGTCCATTCCGCGATCCCTCAGGCTTCGTGATAGCGAGCAAGGACTCCGGCTGCTTCAGGAACCCGTCGATGAGCTCAAAAAGCTGAGGCATCACAGGCAGAGGATTGCCCTGAAGGAGGTTTCAGCAATCGCTGATCTGGGGGCGTTGGCTGATCGGACGTCAGATACTTTCGAGCTCGAGGCGGAGTTGGAGCTGGAGAAGAGCTCCGGGCTCGCTTTGCGGATCGCGGGCAAGGATACGGAGGAAACCGTGCTCAGGGTGGATACGTCGGTGGGAGAGGCCCGGCTGGATCGAACGCGGTCGGGCGAGGTGGGCTTTCACAAGGCGTTTCCGGGAGTCTTTCGTTCTCCGGTCAGAACCATCGACGGGAAGCTCAAGATCCGGATGTTTGTGGACACTTCGTCCGTGGAGATCTTTTTCAACGAGGGCGAGACGGTGATCACGGGTCTTGTGCTCATGAAACCCGGCCAGCGCAAACTGGGATTGGAAGTGGTGCGCGGGAAAGTCCTGGAGGGACGCGTTTCCACCTGGGATCTTCGAAGTGCGTGGCGTGGCGGCAAGGTTGCCTCTCGCGAGCCGTAGTTGTTGAGTCAAACTTTGCCCACTGAGTTTCCCATGACTGACTTGAAGGAATCACCCGCTCCCAGCCTCGATGCAGCCCGCAAGCCCAGGCTTTGGCCGGCACTTCTCATCCTGGCTGTGGGAGGCATCGTCGTTGTCGCATTTCGGTTTCAATCGGACTGGCCCTACCAGATGCGCAACCTGCGCACGGCCGTGGCCCTGATCTCCATTCTGGGCGCTCTCATCCTATGGCTTCTGGCCTTCTCAAGACTTCCCTGGACCCGAAGGTTGTTGTGGTTCGCTGGATTCCTGGGTGTGGTGGGCCTCTTCGCGGGGCTCTTCCGCATTCGCGGAGTTTCCGGTGACCTGGTTCCCGAGTGGGAGTTTCGGTGGAAATCCACGACCGCAGCAGCCCATTCAGCCGGTGCTTCCACGCCGGCATCTGAAGCCCAGACGAATGCCTGGAAAGAAGCGCGTTTCCCTCAATTCCTGGGCCCTTCACGAAACGGTCGCATCCTCGCGCCTGAGTTCAGCACCAACTGGGTCAAGTCGCCTCCGAGGCTCTTGTGGCGTGTTCCGGTGGGGCCCGCGTGGAGTGGATTTGCCGTGGACGCTGGACGGGCGGTGACGCAGGAGCAGGAGGGGCCGATGGAGTGTGTATCGTGTTTCGACCTGCAGACGGGGCAGCGACTTTGGAAACAGTGCGTTGAGACCCGTTACTTCACGACCATCGCAGGCGAGGGCCCCAGAGCGACGCCCACGCTCTCGGGCAATCGCGTCTATGCATTCGGAGCCACCGGACGGCTTCTGTGCCTGGGACTCATGGACGGTTCCCTGATCTGGCAGAAGGATCTCAAGAAGGACGTGGAGGCATCCGTTCCGGATTGGGGTTTCACCAGCTCACCCTTGGTGACAGGGGATCTGGTCATCGTGAGCGTCGGCGGCAGCAAGGACAGATCGCTGGTTGCCTTGAGCGCTCAGGATGGATCGATGGTTTGGGCGGCAGGCGATGATCCACCTGGCTACAGCAGTCCGATGATGGCCACGCTCCACGGGGAGGAGCAGGTGATTGTTTTCAACGACCATGACGTTGTGGGACATGCGTTGAAGGACGGGGCGGTGCGATGGAAACATCGGTGGAAGCGCGGTCACCCGCATGTGGCGATGCCGGTCATGATCGGCACCAACCGGCTGGCGATATCGAGCGGTTATGGCACCGGAAGCCAGCTCATCGAGGTGCAGCATGAGGGCGAGAAGTGGTCCGCGCGCACGATCTGGCGGACCACGAAGTTTCGATCGAAGTTCAGCAATCCGGTCGAGCTGGGCGGTTTTCTTTATGGGTTGGACGATGGCGTCCTGGCCTGCCAGGAACTGGAGGAAGGAGAGCTGAAGTGGAAGGGGGAGCGTTACGGTCACGGACAGGTGTTGCTGGCAGGCGACTACCTGATTGTGAACGCCGAGGACGGCAGGGTTTTGCTTTTGATGCCATCGCCACGGGAACCGACCCTCATCGGCTCCTTCCAGGCTCTGAGTGGCAAGTGCTGGAATCCTCCCGCATTGGCAGGGCGTTTCTATCTCGTTCGACACGAAACAGAAGCCGCCTGTTTTCAGCTGCCGTAGGAGCGGCACGGAAACGACAGCCGGTTCGTTGTCCATCCTTCAGGATGCCCGGGCTATGCCCGTTTGGGCAACGTCGATCAGACCCTGGAGGCGAACTCCGTTTTCCGCATGCGACGCAGTAAACGTGAGCAGGCATTGCTCACGTTCGACCAGCAAGGCACACCCTCAAGGGTGGACAACGAGCGACGCGTCCGACTTTCAGGCATGATTTTCATTTTAATGCCTCCCGGCTCGCTTGGCACCGGCCGCTCGTGTGGTTAGGGTGCTCCCTCAATGCAAGACATTCGCTCCGTCACTCGTGAAGAACTGCTCGTCCAGTTTGAGAACTGGCAGGAGCCAGTCTATCGCGTGGATCAGCTGCTCCGCTGGCTGTACGATGCGCGCGTGAACGCATGGGACGAGATGACGAATCTGCCCAAGGCACTTCGTGGAAAACTATCGTCGACCTATTCCATCACCCACCTTGCTCTCGTGCAGTGCCAGGGAGCCCGGGACACCACACGCAAGTTTCTCTGGCGGCTGACGGATGGAGCCATGATCGAGAGCGTCTTGATCCCTGCATCGCCGGCCTTGTACGGAGAACGGAGCGATCGTCATACGCTCTGCATCTCCACCCAGGTGGGCTGCGCCTATGGCTGTCGCTTTTGCGCGAGCGGCCTTGAGGGGTGGAAACGCAACCTGAGGCCAGAGGAGATCGCGGGTCAGATCCTCGCGATTGAGAACCTGAACCGGCTCGAACGCGCCCAGGAGAAACCATCCTCGGGATCGGCAGCCGTGGATCGTCTGATCAACAACATCGTCGTGATGGGCATGGGCGAGCCCCTGGCAAACTACGCGGCGCTGATGCGCGCCATTCAGATCCTCAATGCGCCCTGGGGGGGAGGCATAGGCGCCCGCAAGATCACCGTCTCCACGAGCGGGCTCGCACCCCAGATCCGACAGCTCGCCGATGAGCCGCTCCAGTTGCGTCTGGCGATTTCCCTTCACGGCGCCACCGACGAGGTCCGTCAGAAAATCATGCCCGTGAATCGAAAGTACCCGCTCAAGGAGCTGACAGAGGCCTGTGAGTATTATCAGGAGAAGAAGGGACGAATGATCACGTTCGAATACATCCTGATTGCGGGAGTGAACGATTCGATTGATCAGACAAGACCGCTTGCCGCTCTTGCGCGACGTCTTCACGCGAAGGTGAATCTCATTCCGTACAACAAGGTGGACGGGTTGGAGTGGTCGCGTCCTGAGGAATCAGTGCAGGAGGACTTCCTGGGGGCGTTGGAGAGCCAGAATGTGACCGCGACCCTTCGCAGAGAGAAGGGGCACGACATCGACGCGGCCTGTGGTCAGCTGCGACTCCGGACGGAGCGTGGGCAAACTCAGGCCGAATAGTCCAGCGAGCGTTTCGCTGGCAACTCCGCCGAGCGCACCTGGCTGGTTGGGATACCCCGCCACAAGATCATCGATCACTTGCGCCACGGTCAGCGTTGGCAGACCGTCCTGCCCGAAGGCACCGGTTTCGTCGATGGTCTGGCTGCACGAAATTGCCGCCGAATGCCAGGAACCACACCGGCGGATGGAACTCGCAGAATTCCGCGACTCCTTCCGGCTCGCGTTGGGCAAGCTGCCACCGCGCATCGCCCAGGTGTTCGACGAGTGCGGTACGTGCCATTCTTCGAAAGCCACGCCCGGCAAGAGACAGGTTCGGAAAACCTCCGCTACTTTTTCGAAAACTCCAGTGCCGCCGAGTTGATGCAGTAACGCAGGCCGGTGGGTTTGGGGCCGTCCTCGAAAACGTGGCCGAGATGTCCGCTGCAACGAGCGCAGTGCACCTCGGTGCGAGTCATGAAAAACTTCCGGTCCACAGTGGTGCCCACGTGTTCCGCCTGGAGCGGCTGCCAGAAGCTGGGCCAGCCGGTGCCGGAGTCGAACTTTGTTTCCGAATCAAACAACGCCAGGCTGCAGCCGGCGCACGAATAGGTGCCGGCCTCGTGGTTGTCGTGGAGCCTGCCGGTGAAGGCGCGTTCCGTGCCGTGTTGCCGCAGAACGTAGAACTGCTCCGGCGTGAGCTGCTGCTTCCACTCGGCTTCGGTCTTTTCAAGGCGATCTTTCATGTTCCACTTATGAAGGGCGGTGGTGACGGACGGACTCGCAGGTGACATCTCGGCGCGTGGCTTGCAACCAGCAAGCAACAACGTGACGACGGTGCCGAAAAGAATGATCGAACTGCGTTTCATCGTATTGCCCGGTGGCGCGACTGCTTTACGACTCTGTTTCCAGCCTGAGCATCAACTCCACCATGGCCCACCATCGAGGAGCTGGCCCGCAACTATTACGGAGCGATGTATCACTTCGCGTTACGCGCTGGTAGGTGATCCCGACGGATCTGACCCAACAGACGTTCTATCTGGCGTTATGCCATGAAGACCAATTGCGCGAGCTCTCGTGAAGTATCACAGCGGGCTTCTGTTCGCTCTGGCGGTGACCGTGTTCGCCGCAAGTCTTGCCGTCCTGATCCTCCGTCGTCGGACGCTGCCGTTTATCGGCAGTTGTTTTCAGGTATCGCGAGTCTGACGTCCGATCTTGATGAAGCGCTACGCAGCGGCCTGTTCGCTCTTGCGACGCAGGGCGGCCTTGCCGGTGCCCGTGACTGCCTCGGGAGTGATCTTCACTCCCACGATGTCGTCGTTGCTGGGGACTTCATACATCACTTCCAGCATCAGTTTCTCGATCAAACTGCGGAGAGCTCGGGCTCCAGTGCCCTTCTTGTAAGCCTGTGCGGCAAGCTCCTTGAGCGCCTCGGGCGTAAACTCCAGCTCAACACCATCCATCGAAAGAAGCTTCTGATACTGCTTCACGAGCGCGTTCTTCGGCTCGGTCAGGATGGTCACGAGCTGCTCCTCGGTCAGCGGTCGGAGCGCTGTGATCATGGGGAGGCGGCCGATGAATTCCGGGATGAAGCCGAACGAGACCAGGTCTTCGGGCTCCACAAGGCCCAGGATTTCGCTGCGAGTGAGCTCGGTGCTCTTTGTTTCCTGAGGGTTCGTACGGAAACCCATCGCCCTCTGACCCAGCCGTCGCTGGATGATCTGTTCCAGCCCGACAAACGCACCGCCGCAAACAAAGAGAATGTTGTGGGTGTTCACCCGGATGTACTCCTGCTGGGGATGCTTCCGTCCTCCTTGGGGCGGCACATTGCAGACCGTGCCTTCGAGGATCTTCAGCAGGGCCTGCTGCACACCTTCGCCCGAGACATCGCGGGTGATGGAGACGTTCTCCGTCTTGCGAGCGATCTTGTCGATCTCGTCGATATAGACGATCCCGCGCTGAGCTTTCTTGACGTCGTAGTCGGCGTTCTGCAGCAGGCGCAGGATGATGTTTTCCACGTCTTCGCCGACGTAGCCCGCTTCGGTCAGCGTGGTCGCGTCCGCGATGGCAAAGGGCACATCCAGAATCTTGGCGAGGGTGCGAGCCAGCAGCGTTTTGCCGCTGCCGGTGTTGCCGATGAGCAGGATGTTGCTCTTTTCGATTTCAACGTCGTTGTGGCGCGCCGGCGCCACTTCCTCTGATGAGCGGGCAACAGGTTCCTGCATGATCCGCTTGTAGTGGTTGTGCACGGCAACCGACAGGGTCTTTTTCGAGTGCTCCTGTCCGATGCAATGCAGATCCAGCGTCGCGCGGATGTCGGTGGGTTTGGGAATGGCTTGTCCTGTCGCTGCGTTCTTCTTGGCGTCGGTCGCAAGCTCGCGGTCGAGCACGTTCTTGCAGAGCAGGACGCAGTTGTCGCAGATATAGACCCCGGGACCGGCGATCAGTTTCTTGACCTCGGCGTGGGTTTTACCACAGAAGCTGCACAGGGTGATGCTGGTTGGACGCGCCATTTAGGATGTTGGGTTGTTAGGGTTTTACGGATGTTTTGTCGGGGAGCCCGGGAACTTCCTTGCGGGACACGACCACCTCATCCACCAGGCCAAAGGCTTTCGCCTCTTCAGCGCTCATGAAGTTGTCGCGGTCGCAGGCTTTCTCGACGGTCTCGTGGTTCTGTCCAGTGTGTTTGCTGAGAATGGTGTTCAGGCGTTGCTTGAGCTTCAGCATGTATTTGACGCGGATCTCAACGTCGCTGGCCTGTCCCTCGGCGCCTCCGAGAACCTGATGAATCATCACGTTGGCGTTCGGCAGGGCAAAACGTTTGCCCTTGGTGCCGGCGGAGAGAAGGACCGCGCCCATGCTGGCAGCCTGTCCAATGCAGTACGTGTTCACGTCGCAGGTGAGAAACTGGATCGTGTCATAGATTGCGAGACCGGCTGTGACGCTCCCCCCGGGAGAGTTGATGTACAGATGCACATCCTTCTTGGGATCTGTCATCTGGAGGAAGAGGAGCTGGGCGATGATGACGTTGGAGACCATGTCATCAACGGGGGTGCCGAGGAACACGATTCGATCCACCAGGAGACGGGAGTAGATGTCATAGCCGCGTTCTCCGCGGCCGGTCTGCTCGATCACATGGGGGATGAGGAAGTTTTGCATAGGTGTGTTGTTGAACGTGCCGCAACGTAGCGCAAGCCTTCCAACACCGTCAAGGCCGCCTCCGGTGGGAAAGCAGCGATCGAGCAGTGCGGTAGTCTTGTAGGTGTCAGCACCGTAATTTTACGTGAGTTTGCGCCTCCGATGGCATTTCATCAGGGCATGAATTTCTCTTTGGAACATATCGGCTTGTGTGCGCAATCGCCTGAGCACTTGGTGAGTTGGTATGTCAAAACCCTCGATGCCAGGGTGATCTTCGATAACCGGCAAAAACCTCCAGCTTATCTTCTGCAGGTGGGCTCAGGGTCTCTGATCGAGATCTACCCGGCACAGCACTCGGTCCAGGAACCCCAGACCAACATCACCCAAGGCCTGAGACATCTGGCCATTCGCGTGGCATCACTCAAGGACGCAAAAGCACTTCTCGAGCAACGAGGTGTCTCGTTTCCAGACACCATCAAACCGGCCGGCGGAGGTGGCTCTGTGCTTTTTTTTAAGGATCCGGAAGGCCACTTGCTTCACCTGGTGGAACGTCCTGAGGAAAGCCCCCTTGCTCGTTTCTGAAGTGGGCCTATGAGCAAGGATGCTGACCGGAGGGTTGGGAAGCGGGCTTGGGGCCAGATGATTCTGACTCTGGCTCTGGTCTCGGCCGTCACAAGTCTCTGGGGCCAGGGGCATGATTCAGGGTTCAATGCTCATTGGGTGGGCCCCGCGACAGGGCAGGGGGATCAACAGGTGAACGCGGTGGCTGTGGACATGTTCGGCCAGGTGCACTCGGCCGGATACTTCACAGGCGCTACCGCTTTCGGCGGTCTGTCCGTCACGAATGCAGGGCAGTTCGACTTCTTTGCCTTACGACACTCCAGGGCGGGCGATCTGCTTTGGGCGCGGAGCGGAGGAGGACCCGGACAGGATGCCTGCCTGGCGGTGGCTGCGGATGCGGAGGGGAACACCCTGGCTGCGGGGTATTTTAGCGCCGGCGCAAGATTCGATGGACAGCTGTTGAGCCACGTCGGAAGCGCCGACGCCGTCATTTTGAAACTTAACCCCGCAGGCGCGGTGATCTGGATCAAGGTGATGGGTGGGCCTGGCGATGACCGAGCCTATGGAATCAGTGTCGCAGGCGACGGAAGCATCTACGTCGCCGGCCATGCCCAGGCGGGTGCAACTATCGACTCAAGAACCGTGGGCAACGCCGGAGGGGCAGACGCATTTCTGCTGAAGCTGGCTTCCGACGGGACCCCTGTCTGGGTTCGAAACGGTGGCGGACCTGCGGGAGAAGTGGCCTGGAGTGTGGCGGCAGTGCCTGCGGGAGGAGCTGTCATCTCGGGGTATGCGGATGACCAGGCCAGATTCGGCGACCAGGTGGTTTCCTCCTTCGGCAACGTCGACTTCTTCGCAGCTTCCTACGACAGCAGTGGCAACCTCCGATGGGTGCGATCAGGAGGCGGAACCGGACAGGACAACGGCTATGCGGTTGCCGCCACCCACCAAGGAAGCGTTTGGCTGGCCGGAAGCATTCGTGGAGAGGCCCGGTTTGGGGAAATCGTCATGAGCGGAACCGGTCAGCGAGCCCTCGTTTCAAGGATCGAACCCGACGGATCCGTGGCATGGGCCAGAACGCTTCCGGGAACCGAAGCCAGGGGTCTGGCAGCTGACGCTGAAGGCGTTCTGGTCACGGGACATTTTCTCGGCAGAGCCACCTTCGGCACTCACCTGCTGGAGAACCAGGGAAACCTGGATGTTTTCCTGGCAAGACTGGAGACGACCGGCGCAGTGAGCTGGGCGAGGTCGTTTGGTGGCCCCGGCTCGGATCAAGGATTCGCGATCAATGCCCACCCGGAACATGGGCTCGGACTGGCTGGCCGGTTTAGTCTGACGGTGGATTTCGACCAACGGGACGTGACGAGCCTGGGCGGTGGTGATGGCTTCGTGACGAAGCTCTCCCGGGCTCCGGTGTTTGTCACACTCCCGGAGGGACGCACGGTGGGGCCGGGTGTCGATGTCTCTCTCTTCGGACAGGCGATGGGCGCGTCGCCGCTTCATTACCAGTGGTTCTTCAATGAGTCGGAGCCTGTTGCAGGAGCCACGGAGAACCAGCTTGATCTGGGAGCGGTGGATTTCGATCAGAAGGGTTTGTACAGCCTGGAGGTGTCGAATGCCTTTGGGCGGGCGATCAGTCCGCCGGTGTTCCTGAACGTGTTTGGATTGGCAAAGCCCCGGATCCGGATCAACGGAGCGTCGGGAGGCGCTTTTGATCTGACCAACGCGGCGGCTGTCACACTGGAGCTGAGCCACGAGCTCATCGACGCGAGGCTTTACTACACACTCGATGGGTCGGAGCCGAGTTCGGGCTCCCTGCGCTACTCCGCCCCGATCACGCTGTCCACGACCGCGGTGATCCGGGCCATTGCCTATGATCAAGCCCTCGCCTCCAGCCAGACGGCTGCCATTCCA
>VHDG01000089.1 GCA_016871475.1 Verrucomicrobiota bacterium | reverse complement strand
GTTTCCATGTTGAAGCCGGGATGGGGCGAAGCCCGGCTTGGGCGGGCAATCGTGGCTGCGACCGAGAGTTTTGACCAGGCCGCCCGGACGGGAAAAGACCAACAGCCTCGGAACCGTCTCCACGTGATCTCCGACTTTGCTGAAGGCTCCAGGCTGGATGGACTTCAAGGTTACGAGTGGGCCAAGGGAATGGAGATCATCCTCGACCCCGTGAAGGCATCGAAACCGACCAATGCCGGTTTGCAACTCCTCCCGGCTTCGGCAGGTGAAGAGGAGACCAATGCACTGTCGTTCCGCTACAGGGTCACCAACTCCCAGGACGCTACCCGCGAACAATTCACCCTCAGCTGGATGTCAGCGGACCAAACAACGAACAGTTCGTGGCCTGCCTACGTTCCCCCCTCACAGAGCCGATCGTTCTCCAGCCCAGTGATCACAGCCCGTTCAGCACAGCTTCGTCTGCAGGGCGATGAGGCGGGTTTCGACAACACCCTCTATTGGACCGCGCCCGTGGCTGAGACAGTTAAGATCTTCCATCTGGGGCCGGGAACGCTCCAGGATCCCAACCAACCCGGGTTCTATCTCGACAAGGCCTTCCACTCCACGCCGCTCAGAAAATTTGATGTGCAGGCGGGCGCCCCCGGAGAGTTTGCCGCAAAGAGTGATTCAACAGGAGCGAAGCTGATCTTTTGCACGGCTTCGCCCAATCCCCCCGAAGCAGCAGCCCTGCGTCGCTGGACTGAGGCAGGCGGGTTGCTCGTGGTTGCCCCTCCGGACGCCACCTCATCGGAAGGACTCGCCGCGCTCTTGGGAGTCCCATTGGTGCAGATCAAGGAGGCTCCCTCGAGGAACTACACCCTTCTGGCCGGCGTGGATCTCCAGCACCCCTGGATGGCGCCGTTCGCAGACTCGCGCTTCTCTGACTTCACCAAGATCCATTTCTGGAAACACCGGGCTCTGGCACCGGAGTCCCTGCCCTCCAACTCCGCCATCCTGGCCCGGTTTGATGACGGCTCACCTGCATGGATACAAGCACCTGCGGGCAAGGGGTCGATCTTCCTGATGACCTCGGGATGGAAACCTTCGGACAGCCAGCTGGCTCTTTCGAGCAAGTTCATTCCCCTGCTCTATTCGCTGGTTGATCAGGTCCACCGCAACACAGAGCTCCGTGGATTCGTCTCGGTGGGCGACAGCGTTGCGTTGCCGCAGGGATCAAATCAGGTTCTCACAGTGCGCAACCCATCCGGAACGGAGACAAAGCTTAACCGCGGAGCTGAATTCACAGGAACCCAGCTGCCAGGGATTTATCGCGTGCTCGAGACAGGGCTGGAGTTCGCGGTGAATCTCCCGGCCGATGAGACGCGAACCGAGCCCCTGCCGATGGAACGATTTGAACAGCTGGGGCTCCCGCTTCCGAAACAGGCCTCCGGTGTTGAACAGAAGCTTGAGGAGGAGGAGAAGCGCGTGCTGGCTGCAGTCGAGTTGGAAAACCGTCAGAAGCTCTGGCAATGGATCATCGCTGCAGGCTTGCTCTTCCTGATCATGGAAACATGGCTTGCCGGAAGGCTGAGCCGCCCTGCTTCCACCGCATGAGTCCAGCAAATCAACCGCCTGACCAACCCCGGACGCACCGCCCTTCGATGGTGAGGCTCAGTTCGTGAAATATTGCCCCAGCCCCTTGATCTCATGAGCCGCAAACAACGCATCCCGACCGATGGCGGGAAAAGTCTGACTCACAATCCGTTCTCGGATTTGAGCGATGCGGGATTGCCGAAGGGGCAGCCCGATACGCCGGAGCCCGCCCCCCCGGTGGAAGCCTCAACTCGGGCGGCGGATCGTGGCCGCAATCGCGGACGTGTGGACATCGTCCGCCAGACCGCCCATCGAGGTGGCAAGACAGTCACGGTGCTGACGGGCTTTGTTGGAATCGGCCTGCCGGAGAAGGAACGTCTCGCAAAGGCCATGCAGCAGGCCTGCGGCACGGGGGGCACGGTCAAGGAGGGACGTATTGAAATCCAGGGCGACCGTCGTGAGGTGGTGGCGCGAATACTGACGGAAGCGGGTTTTCGTCCAGTTTTTGCTGGGGGTTGAAATGAGACGTCGAGCGAATGTGTTCGAGATTCGGAGGAAGGAGCAGACCCTCTCGAAGGCCCGGGAGAACGCGTTTCATCACAGGGTTTACGTCGTGCTTTTGAAGCCGGAGGCCGGGCGTCTGCGCAAAGTACAACGTGAGAACCCGCTCCACCGCGACGGGTTCCCATGTGTCTATGTGGGCATGACAGGGCTCGCCCCTGAAGAGCGCCTCTCGAATCACAAGTCCGGGGTCAAAGCCGCCTATGTTGTCAAACGCTACGGGATCAAGTTGATGCCGGAACTTTTCGAACACCTCAACCCCATGCCCTTCGAGGCAGCTTTGATGATGGAAAAAGATCTCGCCGAGGACTTGCGTCAACAGGGGTATGCGGTGACCGGTGGACATTGACCTGAGGCTGATCACTTCATGCAACGCAGAGCCTTCCTCCAACATTCAGCCCTGCTGGGCCTGGGGATGCACACCGGCCTCGGCTTGATGCCTGTCCAGGCAGCCTCAGCCCCCACTTCCCGCGAGTTGAGGCGCAGATTCTCCTTCACAGATCTGGCCGAGATGAGCGTGGCGGAATTGCAGGCTGCTCTGGGCAAAGGCGACATCACGTCCGCAGATCTCACCAAAGCCTACCTGCAAAGGATCGATCAGATCGACCGGAGCGGCCCGCGGATCAATTCCGTGATCGAGCTCAACCCGGACGCGATCACGCTGGCCAGGCAAATGGACCGGGAGCGGAAATCCAGGAGCCTGCGGAGCCCGATGCATGGAATCCCCATCCTGATCAAAGACAACATCGACACCGCAGATCGCATGTCCACAACGGCGGGATCCCTCGCATTGCAGGGTTCGATAGCCGCTCGTGATGCATTCCTGGTGCGACGGCTTCGCGAGGCCGGGGTGATTATTCTGGGAAAAGCAAATCTCAGCGAATGGGCGAATTTCCGGGGCCAACGTTCGATCAGCGGATGGAGCGGCAGAGGAGGATTGACGCGCAACCCGTACGTGACGGATCGAAGCACCTCGGGCTCGAGCGCCGGCTCGGCAGCCGCGGTCGCTGCAGGGCTTTGCGCCGCTGCCATCGGAACTGAAACCAATGGATCGATCGTCTCCCCAGCCTCCTACTGTGGCATCGTGGGCCTCAAGCCGACGGTGGGTCTCATAAGTCGATCCGGCATCATCCCAATCGCATCGAGTCAGGACACCGCAGGCCCCATGACACGATGTGTTGCGGATGCGGCCGCGTTGCTTGGGCTGATGACCGGGCAGGATGAACTCGACCCAGCCACGGCGGCATCTGCGGGAAAAACATCACGGGACTACACCTCGTTTCTCGATGCGAAGGCGCTACATGGCGCGCGTCTGGGATTTGTGCGAAGCCAGTTCTCAATGAGCCGTTTGATCGATCCGATCCTGGAAGGGGTACTTAAGAAGCTGCAGGAGGCGGGAGCGGTGCTGGTGGACAATCCAAAGCTTCCCTCCCGGCAAGACCTTGGAGACGCGGAGTTCCAGGTGATGCTTTATGAGTTCAAACATGGCCTCAACGCCTATCTCCGAACCCTTGGCCCGACGGCCGGAGTAAAGAACCTTGAAGAACTCATCGAGTTCAACGAACGACACCGGGATCGGGAGCTTGTCCTGTTCGGACAGGAACTGTTGCTGGAGGCGCAGAGCAAGGGCCCCTTGACCGATGATCGATATGTCGAGGCGAAGGCCAAGTGCGTGAGCTGGTCCAAGGACCTCGCATCCGCTCTGGAAACAAGCCATCTTGATGCCCTGATCGCCCCAACGACGGGCCCGTCTCACGTGCTGGACCTGGTGGTTGGAGACCGGGGTCTTGGAGGAAGCTCCACATATGCTGCGGTTTCGGGATTGCCCAGCCTTACAGTCCCGTGCGGGGAGTTATCAGGCTTACCGATGGGCCTGTCGTTCATCGGACGAGCCTGGCAGGAAGGAAAGCTCCTCGCCCTGGGATATGCCTTCGAGAAAAACATCCATGCCCGTCGTCCCCCAAGCTACCTGCCGCATTTGGAGACAAGGTGAAGTCTCGCATCAGCCTGGCGAGCAGGACGTTCTTGCAGATTGCGGCATTACAGAGCAAACCGGTCGTTGCTGGGTGCGTGCGACGCGATGCGATGCGCCCTGATCCACGGATAGGAGAGGTAAAACCGCGGATGTCGCGGATGAACGCGGATAAAGACGGACCTTCGATCGAGGTTGTCGTTGGCCGGGATCTTAGACGGCCTGTATCCAATGTGATGGCGGTCGGGAATTCCCCAAATATCCCTGTTATCGGCGTGATCCGCGGTTTCAAAACTTTGCCTTAACCCTTACGCGTGGTTTTGGGATGCGCGTGACGCATTCCAGTCTCAGACCTAGCCTTCGCTGTCAGGGCTGCCTGACTTCGTCGTTGATCTGAAGAGTTCCTTTAAGAACATCAGCCACAATGAAGGTATCACGCTGCGGGCCTGTGACCTTCACTTCGCCACACTTCACCCCGTCACGAAAAACTTCCAACGATGCTCCCACCGCAGGCATGACACCTACTGGAAATGACAGAACGACGAACTTTCCGAGCGTATTGACCGTGGTGACTTTGCCCACCACCTCGGAACCAGCGACCAGTTCGTGTCTCCCAACCCCACCTGGTGCGACGATGGCCGGAACAGTCGGCGGAGGTGGAGCCGGGGATGCAGGTGGCGGAGGAGCGGTGGAATCCGCCAGGGGTAACCCCTGCGTCTCAGCGGCTGGAGCCGGGGTCGAATCCGGCTTCGAGGTCTTGCAACCCACCCAGGCCAGGCATCCTACAACGAGGCATCCGATATGTTTCTGAACACTCATGACAGTGCGTCTTGCATAGCGCCGCTCCCACAGACGGGCGAGCAAAATCATTGCCTGTCACCCACCCCGAAGTCGGACGTGCGGTTTGTTGGCCATCCTTTTAGCTCGGGCTATGCCCGCTTGGGCTCTGTAGGTCGGACAGCGCTCCCAGGGGGGTGGACGTGCGCAGGTGTTGCTCAGGGGTGTGAGCTGGGGGGGCGCACCCTGAAGGGTGGACAACAAGCCACGCGTCCGACAACCAAGCGACTTACGACAAGCCAGCGCTTACACCGATCGCTGGTCCGGAGGCCAGATGATCTTGTGCATCTGGAGCTGAAACCGGACGGGCAGCGCATCCGCAATGATCCGCTCCACCAGCTCCACACGGCTGATCAGACGGTGCTCGGAAGGAAAAACCTTGAGGGAATCCACCCGTTGCCCCGGCTGGAGAGGATGCACCCACGAGACAAGCAGCGGACAGATGGAATGCAGCGCATGAGTCGTGATCTGGGTTTTCATCCACTCATAGTCCTCAACTGACCCCACGACAAATTTGATCTCATCGGAAGCCCTCAGATGCTTCAGATTCGTCCATAGGTTGCGGTCACATTCCCCACTGCTCGGACATTTCAGATCCATGATCCGCCGCACCCTTGAATCGACACGTGAGACATCCAGAGCCCCGCTGGTTTCAACCAGGACGGTGAATCCCTGATCGGCCAGGCGCTGCATCAGGGTCAGGCTCTCTCGTTGGAGCAGAGGTTCACCTCCCGTAAGTTCCACCAGAGGCAACCTTTGGTCGGGAATCGATGCGGAGCGGTAGGGTTCAGCGAGGATTGAAATCCGGTTGATGATGCTGTCGATGCTGTCCCTCTTACCCTCGGTAAAAGCGTAGGCCGTATCACAATAGGAGCACCGAAGGTTGCATGCGGTCAGCCGGACGAATACGCACGGGATGCCGGCAAAGGTACTCTCGCCCTGCAGACTCAGATAGATCTCGTTGACGACCAATGTGCCCAAAGACATGGGCCGACCCTAGTGCAGCCTCTCACAAATAGCGCTATCGTTTCCGACACTGGAGGGGATTATCCGGATGGCAGGCACTCCCGTGCCCAAGCGAGGGGTGCCTGCGAACGGGAGCCTTGTGCTGACCGTTGGCACGGACTTCGAGGGGCGCGGCGGGAGACGGGGGGATGGAACTTCAGGCAGAGATCCGGCGGAGGAAAATAAGCCCGAACCCAAGCGCGCTCAGGCACAGGGCACCGGGCTCAGCAATCGTGAACAAAGGCATTAAAGGCGCCATCTCAGTGGGGGCTCCGACGGTGCCCAAGGTCACATCAAACAATGCGGATTTACCCAGCCTCACGGACGAAGGGTTCGCTTGATGAGCAATCACGGCATCGTTCCACGTGAGATAGAGGGTGGGCCAAACCCGCACCTGC
Source organism: Verrucomicrobiota bacterium (assembly GCA_016871475.1). Classification (GTDB taxonomy): domain Bacteria; phylum Verrucomicrobiota; class Verrucomicrobiia; order Limisphaerales; family UBA11320; genus UBA11320. Next base: position 3,376 of record VHDG01000089.1, on the reverse strand, counting down.
AGCGTCGCCGTCGCACCGCTCGCCACTCCGGTTATCGCGACCGTATTGCCCAGGAACAAGCCCAGCGACTCAGGAGGGGAATCCAGGAATGTCACGGAGGAATCGTGAGCCGTCAGCGCCGACTCGATGGTGTTTTGGACCCCCGCAAACAACTGGGCGACATAGGTGGAATCCAGGTACTGGCCGGCAACCACATCCACGATTTTCTTCTCGACGCTCAGGTCCTGGGTCGTATTGGCGAAGATCACGTATCCCTGGCCATGTGCCAAGGAGGCCGAGGCGATCAAGGATGCCATCACAATTAGTTTTTTCATGGCGCGTTGCTTTCTGTATCAGGTCTGCCCTGTTGTTGCTTCCTATTGCTTGGCTGCAGTGGCGCTCGCAGTTCCTTTGCGAGGCTTGGTCCAGTCATACGGGTTTGCGCTGTCGTAAAACTTGGCATCAGGGATCGACGGCTCGTAGTAGGGGGTCTTCAGGTATTCCGATCCACGAGCGTTGGCAGCAAAGGCCCCCTCCTCCACCACCGTGGGAGTGATGAAGATGATGAGATTCTGTTTGCTGCGGACGGTCCTCTTGTGACGGAAGGCGTGACCGATGCCGGGCGCATCCCCAAGGAAAGGAACCTTCGCCATGTTCTTGGTGATCGTGTCGCTGATCAATCCGCCCAGCACCAAAGTGTGACTGCTGGGAATCATGACGTGCGTGTCAGCACGACGAATTGAGTAAACGTTCGCGCTGAAATCTTCTCCGTTCGAAACCTGGGTGTCCTTGCCGAAGATATCCGACACTTCAGGCACCACCTTCAAAAAGATCTGATTGTTCGCGGTGATGCGGGGTGTCACCTGCAGGATCACGCCAATGTTCGTGTATGTGATCTCAGCAGATGCCGGGCTGTTCTGGGATCCGGGTGTGACCTTGAAAATCGGGAATGCCTTCGTGACCTGCAGAGTGGCCTCCTGATTGTCCATCGTCACGGTGCGAGGGGTCGCAACGATCTCCGCGTCGGTCTCCTTGTTCAGGAAGGACAACACCGCGTTGACCCCGTCCGCGCTCAGAAAAGCCGTGCCAGGGTTGTACCCCGCCGCTGTATCAACATTCAAACGTCCAGTCCCGGGAAGCGAAGAGAAGGTCGGATCATTGCCAAAGCTGAAGGTTTGCTTCTCAAACGTGCCCGTCCAATCGATACCGCGGATGGATGTCGGGCTCTTCGATGTTTCCAACATCTTGGACTCGATCAGCACCTGCTTCGTGGGAGTGTCGATGCGTGCCAGGATGTTGCTGACGGTTTCCCACTCGCGTGCGGTGGTACTGATGATCAGCTGCGCGGTGCGGATGTCGGGCAACACCTGGCTGCGAGCGGACAGATTTGGTTTCAGGATTGTTACCGCGTTGGTGGGGCTGGCATACTGGAGCTGATAGATCTTTGAGACCAGGGGCTCCTCGGCCTTGGGATCCCTGATGGTGATCTTGGCAATGCGTGAGTTGGGCGAGCGGACAATCTGAAGATTGAAATTGTCCAGCAGCGCGTTCAACGCATCCTGGGCGGAGACGTTCTCCCAGCGAAATGAAACGTTCGGCATGGGCATCGGCTTTCCATCAGGTCCCGGCTGTGGGGCTGTGACCCTGGGGTCGAACTGAAAGTTGAGCCCTGATTGCCGTGCAAGATTGCGGACCGCATCCGTGAGCGGGACATCGTCGATCACAATCAGCGGCACAACCTCGGTGCCGTCCGGCCCCGCAGGTGTTTCTGTCGGCGCACCGGGGGCGGTCGGTTCTGCTGCGGGTGCCTGGCTGTTGCTTGCCTGGGGATTGGCCGTCTCAGAAGCGGGCTGTCCCTCCGGCGGAGCAGCCTGTCTATCCTCAGCGGACGATTGCACATCTCTCCCGGTGGAAGTCTGGGCATTTTCGGCACTGACCGCGCTCAGCACAACTGACATCAGGCCAAACGTGGCGGCTAGGATCGTTTTCTTCATATTCTCTCTCGCGTTTGTCATTGCTGCATATACCGGGCCAGACTCAGAGGCTGCCTCGAAGATGGATTTCCTTGTTCTCCGTGACGCCCTCAATCGATATCAGGACAGACCGTGGCTTGATCTCCTCGCATCGGATGCGATAGGTCAGTCCATTGAGCTTGTAGTCCCAAACCTCGCCAATCCCCAGGGTCCTGTTGTTGAGCAGGGCCAGGCGGCGTGTCCCAACGCCGGAGATGCCTTTCAATACAAGGCTCTGTACCACCGCGGCTTCGCTCAGCTGGGCAAGTGTCTTGGATGAGGTATCGGGTTTCTTCTGAAAGCGCATGGTTCTGGGAAAGAACAGATCCTTCCCGAACTTGGGATCGCCCGGCACATCCACGAACACAGATGGGACATACACAGTGTCGGCGATCGGCTCATTGCTGGATTCCTTGCCAGATGCCTTGGCTGCTGTGTTCGTCTTTGTGACGCTGGCTGGGCTGGAGGCGTGCACAGATAGTCCTGTCAGCAGTGTGACCACCAGGACCCCTGTGAATGCCTTGGCGAGAAAGCGACGGATTGTGAAGTAGGTTAGGTGAGCCATAACTCAAGGTTGGGCCTGCTCGGGTTGAATCAACGCCACCAGTTCGAAGCGAAATGCCAGCTTCTCTGCGTCATCAGTGGCGGTGGCGCTGCTGCTGGACGCAGGTTCCAACTCGAGGTTCTGCACCCTCATGAACGGAAACCTGGTTTCAAGATCAGCTATAAAGCAGCCCAGGTCGTGGAAATAGGCCGAGCCTCGGATGCTGTACGTCGCTGCCTTGTAGGGAAACTTCGGCAACATCGTCATCTCTCCCACCACTTCCCGGCTGTAGTTCGGAATGTCGACGCGATCTCGATAAGGAGCCCTGAAATGCTTCATCGTTTTGATGATCCAGTCATACAAGTCGCCCTTGGCCATGCTCTTCTCGATCTCCTCGAGATTCTTGATGGCAACCCCGAGGCGTTTCTCGATGCTTGCTTTGGCATCCACCGTTCGCACACCCGATTCCAGCTTCTGCAGTTCCTCCGCGTTCCGGGCTTCCAGTTTGCGAATCGCGGCGTTCTGTCCCTCGATCAGGGTGAACCAGATCGCCGCGATCACAATCACGGTGCTCACAACCACCAGCGTGAGCTTCGAGCGTTTGTCCTTGGTCAGCTTGTTCATGAAGCAGGATGAGGCTTATTGACGGTTACGATCCGGATAAGTGGACTGGAGGGTGAAAGTGACGAAGGCGTTGCCCGCGGTGACGTCCTTGTCGCCCCGGTCGTTCTGGGGAGCAGACACACTGAGCAATGCCACCTGATTTGTGATGAAGGGGCCCGCGCTGCCCGGAGGACGAGGTGACGCCAGCGCTTCGCGCAACTTCGGAACTTGATCGCCG
>VHDG01000088.1 GCA_016871475.1 Verrucomicrobiota bacterium | reverse complement strand
GGATGCCAGGGCGTTCCTGCATGGAATCCTGAGTCATGTTTACGGGAATTGTTGAGGAAGTGGGGCGAGTCATCTCGCTCCGCCCTTTTTCTGGCGGTGTGCGACTCGACCTGCTCGCGACCACATCGGCCGGAGGCATGCGCATCGGCGACAGTCTGGCCGTCAACGGCTGCTGTCTCACCCTGGTGGAAAAACGGCGCACCGGAGGCGGCTGCGCACTTGGGTTCAATCTGCTTCAGCAGACCCTCGACTGCACGAATCTGGACCGGCTGCGGGAGGGAGATCTGGTTAATCTCGAGCGAGCGGCGCGGTTGGGTTCGTCCATGGGAGGCCATCTTGTGTCCGGACATATCGACGGCCTGGGTACGATCACACGGCTTGAGGCATCAGGCAAAGACCATGTGATGGAGATCCAAGCTCCAGCTGCTGTCACCCGGCTATTGGTGCCCAAGGGAAGCATTGCGGTGGACGGCATCAGCCTCACCGTCGCGGCTGTGATCACCCGAGGCTTTCGGGTATGGCTCATCCCACACACGCTGAGCGCAACGAACCTCTCCCTGCGAAAGGCGGGAGACAGCGTGAACCTGGAGTCCGATTTGATCGGCAAATACGTTCAGAAGCTCGTGGCACCGCTCACCCAGCGACTCCCGAACAAACCGGCTTCGAGACGGACCCGTCGCGGAAAGCGCAGATGAATCCAGACCTCCTTCAGGCGATTCAGACGAACCTCCTCTCGCCAGCAGTCCTGTTTTTCTTGCTGGGCGTTACAGCCACACTCCTGAAGAGCGATCTCAAGTTTCCTGAGTCACTCTACATCACGTTGACGATCTACCTTCTGCTCGCGATCGGGTTCAAAGGAGGTGTGGCGATCCATAGTGCGGGACTGGCGAAAGTCTGGCTGCCCGCGGTGGTGTCGATGGCGCTCGGAGCGATGATACCGCTCTGGGTCTACCCCGTGCTTCGACATCTCGGACGATTCCCTCCCGTGGATGCAGCAGCCATCAGCGCACACTATGGTTCAGTGAGTGCGGTGACATTCATCGCGGCGGTGAACTATTTGAAAGAGTCGTCGATCTCTCACGAGGACTACGCAGCTGCATTCCTTGCCGTCATGGAAGCTCCTGCGATCCTGGTGGGTGTCCTGTTGGCGAAGCTTGGGGGAACCAGTGGAGGAGATCGAAAGCTGGGGATCGTGATTCATGAGGCGGTCGTTGGACGGAGCATTCTGCTGCTGGTGGGAGGCCTGTTTGCCGGATGGGCCAGCGGGCCGAAGGGCGCGGAGGTCACCGCAGGCTTCTTCATCGCTCCTTTCCAGGGTGTGCTGGCGCTCTTTCTCCTGGAAATGGGAATGGTGGCTGCACGCCGGTTTCAGGATCTCAAGAAAGTGGGGGTATTCCTGATCGCATTTGGGGTGCTCGCGCCGCTCATCAATGGGACCCTGGGGTGCTGGCTGGGTAGCCTGGTCGGCCTGAGTCTGGGCGGCTGCATGCTTCTGGGTGTGTTGGCGGCCAGTGCCAGCTATATCGCAGCCCCTGCCGCCATCCGACTCTCCTTGCCCGAGGCGAACCCCACGCTGTATCTCACGTCCGCTCTGGCCATCACTTTTCCTTTCAACATCACTCTCGGGCTCCCGATCTACCTCGAGATCGCCCTCTACCTCGGAGGCTCCCAGCCATGAACACTCATTCCATGAAACAGGTGACCATCGTGTGCGAAGCCTACGCCCGCGAGCCGCTCCTGACATTGCTCTCGGAGGCGGGTGCTCACGGATGGACCCTTTTTGAAGTTGAAGGTTTTGGACACCAAGGGCGCAGGGATGCCGACATCCCCGAATACGCCAATATACAGGTCCAGGTGGTTCTCCAGCCTTCAGCCGCAGACACTCTGCTTGAGCGGCTTCAGTCGGAGCTCTTTCCAAAGTTCGCAATGATCGCCTACGAATCAGACGTTCGAGTCATTCGTGCCCAGAAGTTCTAGTTTCGAAGGTGGCTCCAAGCGGGGAACACGCTGCTTTCCAGTGCGAAGCACGCCAAGCCCGGGGCTGGTTAACCGTGCCGGCAGCATCAGAGCGACACCACGCCGACGATGTGCTCGAGCTTGATCGGGCCATAGTAACGGCTGTCCTCACTCTCATCGCGATTGTCACCCATGACGAAGTACTGACCCGCCTCAAGGTGAATCGGATGCTTGCACGCGACACCGGTCGCGGTGCGGGTCTGGGGATCGAGGTAGGGCTCACCGAAAGGTTGGTCGTTCAACATGACCTTACCATCCCTGACTTCAATGCAATCGCCCGGAAGCCCGACGATGCGCTTGATGGCCATGTCGGTGTGGCCCGGATCATGGATCACGACGAGATCGCCACGACGAGGCTCGCGAAACAAGTAGGCGATTCGATTGAGAAGATACTGATCACCATCGCGGAGGGTTGGAGCCATGCTTCGACCGCGGATAACAACAGTGCACACCATATATCGACTTGCGAGGTAGTAACTTGCTGCGCAGCAGACGAACAAACCGAGGAGGATGGGCAAGCGGCTGGTGAAATCGGCGACCAGTGCCTTCCAAAACAGACCCTTCCGGACAACACCCGCCTGTCGCGCAGAGCTCAGGGAGGCGTTGGCGACGCCAGTTTCTGCTGACTGCAGGGGTGACTCCACCTGCGGCTGTTGGGATTCGATGTTGTTAGGATCGGGGTTCATGAATAGGGATTCTTGCTCTCGCCTCGGTGTGTCTGCTGTTCTCCCCCAACCTCACTCATCCCCTGCCCTTCAACAATTGGGCTGCGCTACGGACCGCGTCCTAGGGGCTTCTACGATCACAAAGGCTGACCCAACGGATGTCTCACAGTGAGACAATGGATGGGAATCAGGCGTGTTTCCCCGGATCCGCCCGGGATTGGCATGATCCTGGACAGCGATGTGGGATATCCGGGCTCTCAGAGGCTCGAATCGAGCCATCTTGTGCGTATCGAGTATGCTCCGGGGCTTGACATTCCCCACGCTCACAGGAACCCGATTCTCCGCTCAACTTTCCAGGCTAATCCCGCCGATTACTTACCCTGTTCCTGAGCGACCAGCGCGAAAAAAGCTGGGACTTATTTCTGCGCGATCCCTCTGGAAGAGAGCTGGCAAGGTCCTGATGGGAGCGACGGAGAAGTGAGGAGAAAAGCGGGGCCCTGCGCAGGCTTGAGAGTGATTGAATGGGCGAGCAAGAGACAATCGCCAGGCGCAATCCGGCCTGCAGGTTTGCAGGGACCGAAAGGGCGGCAGCGTTTCCACGACTGTCCATTCGAAGCAACCTAAGGCGCTCCTGCGAACCGCAGCCCCGCTCTGCGATTGACGATGATGGACAACTTGAACATTGACACTGCATTCCGGGCTCGCGGCCCCGCGGTCGCTGAGCTTGGACGCCAGGCGTATGCGCAGCCTGTGGCGTATTGCTCACCCCTTTGATTTTGTTTAGCACCAGGAAGACGACGTGATTACGCCTAACCCTGAAGGGTGTATCGCTGCGCGGCCAGCCACTACACCCCTGGTTGAACAAGCCCGGCCGATGAGGAGCTGACGCAGGTTGGCCAATGGCCCTTGTGTTTGAGGGTCGATCCGGCCGATCGATGGGGGCGGGTGTGGGAGCTGAATCGGCTGTCCAAACGCGAGCACTTGCAACAGTGGACGCAGCCCCTGACTGGGGAATGGACACTGGACTTGGAATGGTTGAAGAGTTGGCCCTCCGGCAGGCCAGATCGTGCCCACCGTTGAGATTGTCTGTGGTGCTTTGTTGATCTTTTCAGTGTGCGTTTCGGACCGCTCGTTGTGCGTGGGCTTGGTATCGAGGGTGGTTCTCCCCGCACCGAACGAGACTACTCCAGTGAACGCGCCGATGGCGTCCAGGTTTCAGGTTGTGCGTCTACACCGGCGCGTCCCTGAGTTGCGGCGTTAGGCCTTCATCACACGAACTATGTGGAGTCCCTTCAAAAAGAAGACGCAGCAGCAGCCTCCTGCTCCACCGCCCAACCGCGTTGACGACCTCGCCAACACGCTTCAGCGGGAGGGGCGAATCGCGGATATTGAGCAGGAATTGGAGAAGCTCGACAAATCGAAGCTATGCCAGACTGAGCTCGAATCCTGGTGGCATATCTACGGCATCACCGCGTTCAGGGACGGACGCCAGGATGAAGCGACAAAGCGATTCGAAGAAGGCTACAGCCGTTTCCCGCAATCGCCTCACATACGCTTCTCGCTCGGCCAGCAGTACGTTAATGCCCGCCAGCTGGACCGGGGGTTCGCCTTGTTCCGGTCCAGTCTCTTTCCCGAGATTCCGAGGGGCTACGCTTTGGCTCAGGCTCGGTATGCATATCTGTGGAACCGGTACGACGATGGCCTGCTGCTGCTGCGTCCATTCTTCAAGGCCTACCAGGAACTGAAGATCCTCGATGACCACTTCCTGTTTGTCCGAGGACTGCCGTTCTTTGGATCGTGGTGGGGCTACCTGGCATCGCTGAGCATTTTGAACGGCGATACAAAGGAGCTCGAGAGCGTTACTTCACATGTGAGCGCAAAATGCCACGACTACGATTTTGATTACCTGAAAGCCGAGCTGGTCGCATATAGGGACGATCGGCCCGAGGTATTGCTTCCGTTTGTTGAAAAGGGCCTTGAAGGAGCCCGTCCAGAATTTCCGAACGGTTACTCGCTCATGAATCGAGCGCTGATCAAGGGGCGGACGGTCGCGACCGCGGAGGAAGCCGAAGCCCTGGTGGACGGCGTCGTTCTCAGGGAAAATGATCCGCCCTGGCTGGCAGATGTTCGGACACTGGCAAAAGCAGAGATAGCCCATCGCTTTTCCAGACCTGATATCGAAAAGAGACACGCAGAGGCTTTCATGGCCAAGCAAGCCATGCTGTTTGAGCCAGATATCACTCTCACCTTTCATTTGCTGCGGTATCAAGAGCATCTGAAGCCAATGTTTCAGGCGAGATGATGGGCAACACGGCGTTCCGGCGGACGGTCCTCGCTCAACGCGCTCAGCCCCCGCTCAACGCCGCCGTCGGGCGACTACGTATGCCTCTTTTCGAAAGGACCAAGAATCGGCTTTTGATGCCCCTCGCGATTCTCCCCGTTCTGAACTGGTGTGCGTTGCCAGGCATCGCGATGCTTCCCAGACTCCCAGGAAGTCCCACGCACGGCTGACAACGCCGGGATCGCATCGCGGTGGTCAATCGGACGTCGTTGGCCCCGGCATCGTCGAGCCGGGGCGTCAGGCGTGTCCTCGCTTATCTGCGGACGATGAATCCGATCACTCACTTCTTCCTCAGTTGGGGTGTTGCAAATGCCCTTCCCAACTCCACAAGGCGGCATCGGGCAATCATTACGCTCGCTGGTGTCGCCCCCGACCTCGACGGTCTTGGGATAGTGGCGGAGGTTCTCACCAGCAAGACGCAGCAACCGCTTCATTGGTGGACGGATTATCACCATGTTCTCGGCCACAACATATTGGCTGCGATCGTCGTGACGAGTATCGCAGCCCTCCTCGCTTCCTCCCGGGTTCATACAGCTTTACTCGCCTGCCTTGCGGTTCATTTGCACCTGCTGTGCGACGTGGTGGGCGCTCGAGGTCCCGATGGAGATCAATGGCCCATTCCGTATCTGCTACCTTTCTCATCCTCAGTCCAATGGATGTGGCACGGCCAGTGGGCTCTCAATGGCTGGCAGAACATTGCCATTACGATCGCAGCTGTCGGCGCGGCCTTTGTTCTGGCTCGGCGCCGCGGCTACTCACCGCTGGAGATGGTCTCGACGAGAGCCAACGACGTATTTGTTGACGCTATTCGTAAGCGGTTTCCTCTGTAAGCTGCGGCGAAGTGAGAAGGATAAAGGAAAAGTGGAATGGATGGGGATGTCGTGGAGCGTGAGGAATTGAATGAATTTGAATTTCGAAGAGACAGCCCAGAAGAAACTCTGAGATGAACAACCCACCCGAAGCCTCTGGTCGTGCCTGGTCCCGACGGGACCGTCCGGCATTCCGAGCTTAGCCTCGGCACCGGCGTAGTCATGGTGAGCTCACCCGGGCGGGGTCGGCAACCTCCGAGCAAGGCGGGTGGCTATGCAGCGACTCTCAGCGTCTACGTCCCGGACCCCGATCAACGCTTCGCGCAAGCGGTTGCCTCCGGAGCGACCATCACACAGCCCCTGCGTGATGAAGAATACGGAGCGCGCGGCTACGGCGTAACGAACCTCAAAGGCCACCACTGGTGCTTTGGCAACTATCAGCCCGGTGCTTGCTGGCAAAGCTCTGCAGGTGACGCAGAGGAGGCCTGACAAGCTCACTGGGCGCTTCGGATTCCTTCCTTGGAGACATCGACAGATTTCTGGAGGGCAGGCCAGGTATGTTCCTGGCGTTTGCCATCAGGCCATCTGACCTGAACGGACGTCGGGAGCGACGTCGCAGCGAAGAGGGCCACGGCAGAATCCTGCGACCAGTAGCCTGCTCCGGCATGGATCTCCACCAGCCGACTCCAACGGTCCCCATGGCGGACACGAACGGTTGCTCCCACGGCGTGCGGGTTTCCCCGGCTTCCTCTCAGCCGGATACGCACGCCGGGCAAGCCTCCCTGATTACGGTATAGCGCTGTCTGGCCCCTGTTCTGACCTACTGCCAGATCCATCCGTCCATCGCCGTCAAAGTCGGCGGCTGCACTTCCGCGCTGTTGTCCGTAAATCGCAATTCCCGAGACTGCAGGCGCCAGTGAGCGAAACCCTCCCCGACCGTCCCCAGTCAGCATCAACCCTGCTCCTCCATCATGCCGGGATGTCTCCAGGTCCACTCCGAAAAAGTTTTGGGCCAGGAATAGGTCTTCATTCCCATCGCCGTCAAAGTCCGCCACCGTCACACCAAAAACGGGCGCGAACTGTGCCTCGATGGGCAATGGCCGCGCCTCGAATCGATCTCCTCGATTGAGGAAGATCATGGAATCGGTGGTGGCGGCCGTGAGCCGGCGAGCCAGGTTCGCACGTTCTCCGAGTAGCTCGGAGATTCCGGCCTTTCCGTAGGCGCGGTAAGTCGTCACGTTCACTCCGACGGCGGGAATGGCCCGCATCACCCGCTTCCGTTCCGTCCACGATGAGCCGCGTTTTACCATCCGCTCCCCGCCAGCCCAGAACAGTGGTCTGGTCCCGCTGCGCTGTTCCCGAATGCCGCTGGTCTGTCCCGGCGTTTAGCCCACCCTTGCCGTCGTTGAGGAACACAGCCAATCGACCATCCCTGCCTGCTCCCACGATCAAATCGTCCTTATCGTCACCGTCCACATCGAACCAGCTGATTCCCGGTCCCAGTTCGCTCAGCTTGCGTGGTAGGAGGGGTTGGCGGACGAAGTCATCAAAGGGAGTATCCGCATGAGAGTGCTGGATTCGTGACGTGAAGTTCTCGAAGAGCGGGGTCGGGTTCGCCGGGGCAGGTTTTGAATCGGATGCTGAGGTGTTCTCGTCGATCTCGTAGACCCTGTTGGGCCGGCAGTCCTGGATCACGCTGCGTTTGCCACTTCGCCACACCACTTCGATTTGCAACTGAGCTGCGTTGCCGACGGCAAACACTCGCATCGGATCATCGCTCGACAGGTATCTTCCGGCTGCGATCATTTCCTGGCTTTGGGTGACGGGTCCCCCGCGGACTGTGATTTTGGCGCCGACGCCGCGCGTGTTTTGGAGGGCTCCCTTGAGACGCACCGCCAGACGTGGGGCAGGTGACTGGTTGCGTAGGAGGCGGGCCTGGCTGTTGAGACAATTCACGACGACATCCAGGTCTCCGTCATTGTCCAGATCGCCCAGAGCCATGCCCTGAGCCACCCCAATCTGATCGAACCCCCACTTCTTTCCCATTTCTTCGAATGTCAGGTCGCCCCGATTGCGCAATGCGAGGCTCGGCAGGCTCCTCCCCGGCAACATCCGGAATGCCTGGAGACGTGCTTCAGGAGTTCTCCACCCTACGGAGCCGCCAATCTGCGGAAGCATGTCGGCATCCTGCACATCATGATTGGCGCCGGCGGTGATCAGCAGATCTTCCCATCCGTCCAGATCGACATCCACGAAGGTCGCGCCCCAGGTCCAATCGGTGGCATGAACGCCGGCGAGCTGGGCTATCTCGGCGAAGGTCCCATCGCCGCGGGCGAGGTGAAGCGTGTTGCGCGGCACCTCTGGTCGAAAATCGGGATCCCCCACCGGCCAGCGAACCGTCTCCTTGAGCGTGTCGGGGCGCTGCCAGGCGCGGAATTCCCTCTGCGGGCTTAGCATGTCGGCCACAAACAGATCGTCGAAGCCATCGCGATTGATGTCCGCCGCGTCCACGGCCATCGAAGACAGGCTGACGTTCCGGAAGGCTCGGCGCGGAGCTGCCCGGAAGTTTATCCCACCCTGGTTCAGCCAGATCCGGTCGGGCCAGTGAACGAAATCATTGCACACGTACAGATCCGGCAATCCGTCACCGTTCAGGTCACGGAACATGACTGACAGGCCCCAGTCAGTGGGAGGTTCCTCGAGTTGACGGTCATCTTCGTCGCGAAACACTCCGGCCTTCCAGCGAGCGAGGGCAAAACGGCCTTCTCCACGATTCAGATAGAAGGAGTCGGGCTCTCCCTTTTCCAGTATCTCCAGTGTTCCCGCCAGATTGGTGAGGGTCAGGAACCGGTGGACCGGTTCGAGCACTGTGCTGCCGTCTGGTCTCTGGCGTTGGTTCATCACCAGACCCGGCGGGTAATCGAAGAACGTGTCGGTGCGGTAATTGCAGACGTAGAGCTCCAGGTCTCCATCCCCCTCCACATCCGCCATGGCCATGCTTGTCGCACCGGATTTTTGCTGGAGCGAGGAGTTGGTTGAGACGTTGAACTGCCCCTGGCCGTCATTGAGGAAAAGACGGATGCCTGCACCCAGACCCGTGACGAGCAGATCCAAATCCCCGTCGCCGTCCATGTCGACCAGGGCGCACCCCGTGGAGTATTGGTTTGGACATGCCACTCGGGCGGTCTGGGTGATGTCCTCGAACTTCCAGTTCCCCAGGTTGCGGTAGAGGATGTTGTCACCCTCCAACCGGCAGAAGTATACGTCCACGAGGCCATCCCCATCCACATCACCCAACGCCACCCCTGATCCGATCTCGACCAACCGGTTCTTTGCCACCGACTGGTCTGATAGATGGTTGGTGAAGTGGATGCCTGTTTCAGACGCGCTGAGCAGGGAGAATCCGGAATTTCCTGCGCGTGGAATGGTCAAGGAGGCGTGGCGATGTCCAGCCTCTCGTTGCCAGGAAAGAGCCGCCGCCCGCGTCGCGCAGGGCGTCATCCAGAGAGCCAGCGCAAGAACACACCATGGTGTCGCTCTAGGTTCTCGCCGTTCAGGAATCATGGGGGGCGAAGGCTAGCAAGTAGGGCTTCGAGGGCAACTCATTCCTCTCGCACTAGCCTAAATTCAGAAGAGAGGACCGCGGATTTCACGGATGACGCGGATGAGAAAATTCCCGATTCACGTGGTTTCACCCACTGGGTGAACGGGCCTCCAGCCATGAGCTTCAGAACATCTGCGTAATCAGCGCTATCAGCGGTTCTCATTCCTCTTTTCAGGTTTAGGGACTCAGCCTCTATCTGTGGAGTCCTGAATCTGTGGGAAACCATCTCAGGTGAGAACGTTCCGCCCGACCAGGTTCCTCCACCCACCCGAAAGAGATTCCCTCAGATTCGGGGCTCCGCAGATGA
>VHDG01000087.1 GCA_016871475.1 Verrucomicrobiota bacterium | reverse complement strand
TATGGATGCGCGCGGTTTCCACCCCGTTCAGATACACCACCGCGCCGTCGTCGATGACGCCCCGCAGAAGCCAGGCGCTCTGCCCAGGGTTGCCCGCAACATCGAAGGCCGTTCGGAAATAATAAGTGTTGGGGCCTGATGCGAGGGGAGTGTTTCCCGGAGCGGGCAGCGGCCCGGATCCCAAATAGAACAATCCTCGCCCGGATCCCCAGGCGCTGTCATCGAACGAGGCACCCCTCCACGCAGTCCCAAGATCCGATCCGTCATCGCGAAACCGCCATTCGTACGCGAGCCCCAGCACCTCCTCGGCTGGCCCGGTCTTGACCGCAGATGAAAAGTTGACGGTTCCGGGAGTGCCATCCGGGTGCTCGCTGGCCGTCCAATTGTCTGGAGGAGCACTGGCGAGCCCCGGACTTCGCTTCGCCAGGGAGACGCCGCCCCCATCAGGAGCAACGGGCCATCTGCCATCGACTCCATATCTCACCGAGTCCATCAGCTTGTTGCTGAGATCCCGGAGTTCGAGGGTTTCGCCGCTGTTGGAGAGCCGTCCGCTGAACGGCCCGTACACTTTGCCGGTTCCGACCAGCGGCAGCAGAGTTTGAGGCGAGATCGCGACCACGACGTAGCCTCCTGCGCCGATGACGGAACCCGGTGGAAAAGTGAAGGTGATGCCATTCGACAGACGCCAGCCTGAGAGGTCCACGTCCACGACATTTTGATTGTAGAGCTCCACCCATTCCCGGGTCGGTTCGCTGCCGGCGGGATGGTAGTGAATCTCGTTGAAAACAACGATGCTGTCGGCAGTCACACGCCCCGGGAGGAAAAGGAGCGGAACGAGACCGGCAACTAGGGACGTGATCCAACTCATGCGCATAACGTCTCGCAAAACACAGCCTGGCGGCATTCGGAAGAACGCGGTCAGGCATCTGCTCTTCAGGGCGATTAAGAGTGGTTACGGACGCATGCTAGGGAAACCGTTGGAGAGAGTCACCCCCCCCGATCGGGGGGGAGAACCAGTGACCTCCGGCGAAGCCGGAGGTATGGCGGCGGCGGAGCGGCTCCAAGCCGCCGAGCTCTACGGGCTGCACTTCCAACCCACCTACCAGGGCAACACCCTTGTCTCTCGGCGCCTGTTCCATTATGTGCTGATCCATCACGCCGACTCCAAGTCGGGGTGGGATAATTTAGGCTGACCAGAACTTCTGACACGCGTCGTGCTGAATCCCAGAGAAGATGGGTGCTTTGGAATTTTCTCAACCGCATTGAACCTTTGGTATGGATCTTCGTTCGGCGATGCAACACGCTCTCGTGATGCATTTTGGTGAATTGCAATCCATGGACGAGCCTTGCAGAAGTCCGGGCCCGGTCGCCCGGTTGGCGGCTCGCAGGCTTGCGCGCATGCGGCGTCAGTTCGTGATGTTTGCCGTTGCAGGTTGCCTGGGTAGCGCAGTGGCGCCGGCGGGCGAATCGGTTCGGTCGCCCGTTCCACGCACGGTCGCCAGCGCGTCCGTAGCCCCGGCCCCTCCCGTGTCCGGTCCGCCTTACACCCTCGACCTCCGCAACATCGTGGCGCTTGCGTTTCACCTGAACCCGTCCGTGCGGGCCTCCCGGGAAGAAATGAAGGCAGCCCGGCACGGACTTGAGGAATTCCGCGCGAACCTTAACCGGCTGGAGCCCTACGTCGAAATGCGAAACCAGCTCACGCGGTTTCCCTTTCAACGCAGCGGAGTGGGACACGATCTCACGTCGGTGGTCGGCGTTCAGAAGGAAAGTTTTGAAGGCTCGCTCATGAAGCTCGAGGTGGGTCCCTCCGTGTTCTCGCGATTCAACGAGCGGGCCGACGAACTGAGCCCGGACCCGCGGGACGGCGAGGCGGGTGCGTTCATTGGGACTCGTGTCGAGTTCCCGTTTCTCGGCTCCCGGCGTCGCCAGGACCGCATCATCAGCCAGGCATTCCAGGAGTCCACAGCCCGCAAGGCTCAGCTGGACTACCTCAAGAGCTATCGGGTGTTGGTCGACAACGCCCTCAGCTACTACAACCTCACGATCTACTACCAGCGCCTGCTGACGGCCTACCAGGTGTGGGGGGAGGATCTTGGCCGGCTTCTCACCGACTCGAGGGTCCGTCAGGAGGACCGTCCGCGGGTGGAATCGGTGAAGGCCTCCGCAGAGTCGACGCGCGGCCAGTACGCCGCTCGTGCTGCGGAATACCGCGGCCAGCTCCTGGGGTATCTCGGTCTGGATCTCACCAATGAGGTGACCATCGTCATGCCGGAATACATGATCAGCGCGGTCGCCGTGTCAGGCCGCACGCCCGAGGGCATGGAGCAACTGATTCAAAAGGCTCGTGAGAACAACCCGGCCTTCGAGGTTCTGGAAAACGCCATCCGCAACGCCCAGCTGCAGCACGACCAGGCGGTTCGCGGAAAGTTCGACATCACCACCTTCCTGGAGGGCACCCTGTTCCCGTTCGGATCCAGCGCACTCGACAGCCGCTCGTCGGGGTGGGCGGTCGGCGGCGGAGTGAACGTGCGATTGAACGACGCCCGGGCGCGAGGGGCGACACGGCTCAAGACCGAGGCTCTCATCCGCCAGTTCGAAGCCGAAATCGAGGCCGAGGAGATCAGCATCCGGCGCCGCATCCAGAGCACCACCACGGCCATCTGGGACAACGACGCAAACCGGGAGCAGTTGCTGGAAGTCGGCCGTCAGAAGTTGGCGGAATACGAGCAGCGCCAGCGCGAGTACTTCGACGGCAACCTCAACATCGATCAATTGATGAGCACTCGATCCGAAATCGCCTCCAATGCCGCCAATCTGGTAAACCTGGTCTACAACAGTGCGGATCGCGAAGCGACGCTCATCCTCGCCACCGGACAGATTTACGAGATGGTGGGTTTGAAGATTGCGGATCGAGACATGGGAGTGACACCGCCGGAGGGGGGCAGGCGGGGAGGGGGCAAGTGATGAGTGATGAGTGGCGAGTGACCGCGATGACATCCTGTCGGCAATTCACACCGAGGTTACACCGCAGAAGCGGGAAGAGCGCAGAGAAGAATTCTGATTCAGCTCCAGACTTCCTTTACGGTGTCAGCCTGAATCGCAATGGTAGCACCCTGTCGATAACGGCTACGATGAGGATGGACCTCTCTTCACTCGTCACTCGTCACTCGAATTGGCTTTCCGCCGCGTGTTGCAACGAACATTCGCTGCCGTTGCTTACGTTTGTCCAGGAAGGCACACCCTCAAGGGTGGACAACGAGCCGCGCGTCCGACAATCGAGCGGCTTACGACAAGCCTGTGCCCAGGTTCGTTGTGCGATGAAATGACTGGTACCTGGAATCGGACGCTTGATCCACTGTTCAGGTCGTTTAGATTCCTCGCGGATGATCCGGCTACTCATGAGCGGGTTCGATTGCCTCAGCTTGCTGCTGAAGCGTTCGTGTTCTGCCCGGTCCCTGAGACTGGGAAGTCGCGCTTTCGCGCCGGGGTTGGCGATGCTCATCACCTTTGCCGCGACGGCGGTTCCTCGCGTGCTTGCGGGGGACGCATCCAGCCAGGTTCGGCACTGGGCTTTCGAGACGCCCAGCGAACCTCCGGTGCCGGAGGTGCGAAATCAGCGATGGGCTCGGAATCCCGTGGACAGGTTCGTGCTCGCTCGATTGGAAGGCGCGGGGCTTGTCCCTTCACCACAAGCCGATCGACGCACCTTGCTCAGGCGTCTTTCCCATACCCTGCGTGGATTGCCCCCGACCCAGACCGAGCTCGACCGATTCCTCTCGGATGGCTCTCCCGAGGCTTGGAGCCGCCAGGTGGATTCCTATCTGATGTCGGCGCAGTACGGAGAACGTTGGGGGCGTCACTGGCTGGATGCCGCCCGCTTCGCGGATACCAAGGGATATGTGTATTCCGATCGGGAGGAGACACGGTTTGTGCACTCGTATCTCTACCGTGATTGGGTCGTTCAAGCTCTCAATCGGGATATGCCCTACGATCGTTTCCTCAAGCTTCAGCTCGCGGCTGATCAGCTCGACACGTCGAGGGAGGATCTTGCAGCGTTGGGTTTCCTGACCTTGGGACGGAGGTTCCTGGGGGTGGCCCACGACATTATTGATGATCGGATCGACACCGTGACCCGAGCCACGCAAGGCCTGACGGTGTCCTGCGCTCGTTGCCATGACCACAAATTCGATCCGATTCCCATTCAAGACTATTACTCCCTCTATGGCGTGTTCGCGGCGAGTTATGAAAAGCTAACTCCGCTCGACCCTTCACGAGAAAGTGACCCGAAGCTCAAGGAGTTTTTTGCGACACTTCGTCAAAAGGAAACCAAGCTTCAGGAAACTTTCGAGCGTCGTCGCAACGAGGCCGGAGAACGGTTTCGTCGTCAGGTCGGAATGTATCTCGAAGCCGTCCTTGAAGTGGAAAAGCTGCCCACGGAGGAGTTTTACGAGATCCGCCTTGATGAGGAGCTGAACCCGGTGATTGTTCGCCAATGGCACGCTTATCTCCAACGTCGCTTCCAGACCGCGGATCCCGTGTTCCTGCCCTGGCGTGAGTTGTCCCGAATCGGACCCTCGGACTTCAACTCGTCTGCCGCGAGCCTGCTGCAGTCGATGCGTTCGGCCGCAGACCAACCCGCCCATCCGACAGTGATCTCAGCGTTGTTGAGAACGAACCTGGTTTCCATGAAGGATGTCGCCCGGGTTTACAGCGATCTCCTGCTGGAAGTGAGACAGAAGTGGATCGATACGGTGGCGAAGGCGACGAACGGACCGACTCCAGGATCCCTGCCGGAACGGTTTTCGGATCCCTTGGAGGAATCGCTTCGGGAAGTGCTGTATGGGTCCGACTCACCGGCCCGGGTTCCTGGTGGGTCCATCAACGAGATCGAATGGTTCTTTGGCGAGTCGGTGAGGGTGGAACTCGCGAAACTTTACAAGGACATCGAGGCTCACCTGATTAATTCACCGGGAGCTGCACCCTTCGTCGTGGGGCTGGAAGACCGTGCATCTGCGCCGAAACCTCGGGTCTTCAAGCGCGGCAACCCGGCATCACGAGGGGATGAGGTGCCCCGGCAGTTCCTGGAGGTGATTGCAGGTGAGAAACGAAAACCGTTTTCGAAAGGGAGCGGCCGGGCGGAGCTCGCGGAAGTGATCGCCACGCCGTCCAACCCGCTCACAGCCCGCGTCATGGTGAACCGGATCTGGATGCATCATTTCGGACAGGCGCTTGTCGCGACGCCCAGCGATTTTGGTTTGCGGGCTGATGCTCCGAGCCACCCGGAGCTTCTCGATTGGCTGGCTGTTCGTTTCATGCGCGAAGGCTGGTCGATGAAGGCCATCCACCGCCTGATCCTGAACTCTGCTGCATGGATGCAGCGGTCTGACGCGTTGCCGGGCCTGGAAGCTCAAGCGCTCCGCGTTGATCCGGAGAACCGGCTGCTGTGGCGCGCGAACCGTCAGCGCATGGACTTCGAAGCCATGCGTGATGCGCTCCTGGCAGCGACCGGCGAGCTTGAGCTTTCGCAGGGTGGACGCTCAGTCAGCTTGTTTGACGCACCTTATTCCAAACGGCGATCCCTGTATGGCTATGTGGATCGCCAGTTTGTTCCTGGAGTTCTCCGGGTGTTTGACATGGCGAATCCGGACATGCACAGCCCTAAACGAGCCCAGACCACCGTTCCCCAGCAGGCCCTGTTTTTCATGAACAACCGCTTTATCCACGAGCGATCTCAAGCGGCGGCGGCACACTGCGACTCCCGCAACCTTGATGCGGGCATCGACGCTCTTTATCGGCAAACGCTTCTGCGTCGTCCGACTTCGGAGGAGCGTGTCGCCGCTTCCGAGTTTTTGCTCACCGCGCCGCCTCCCGCGCCGCCGCCTTATCGCCCTCCGGGTGCGGAGACCTGGACCTACGGGTGGGGCTCGCTCGCCACGAACAAGCAGGCTGTACGAAAGTTCCATTTGCTTCCGCACTTCAACGGCGATGCCTGGCAGGGAGGCGAGAAGTGGCCCGACTCGGTTCTGGGATGGGCTCAGTTGACTGCCATGGGCGGGCATGCTGGTAACGATCTGGACCATGCAGTGATTCGACGTTGGACGGCCCCTGCGGCCGGGACATATCGCGTCACGGGAGAACTGTCCCACGAACACAAGCAGGGTGATGGCATCCGGGCCTACGTGATTCAGGGGCAGGCCGGCCTGCTGAAGGACTGGGCGGTTCACAATCGCAAGCAGGAGACCGGTATTGCTGAAGTCCGGTTGGAGAAGGGCGAGGCTTTGGACTTCGTTGTGGATTTCGGCGGTGGCCTTGCCTACGACGATTTCAAATGGGCTCCGGTCATTGAAGTGTTGCCGGTTGCAGAACCTGTTCAGGGGTCGGGCTCGGTGGGTGCAGAAATGAAAAAACCTGTGAGTCGATGGGATGCGAAGGAATGTTTTGCGGGGCCCTCTGAAAACAGGCTGGCTCTGGGACCTTGGGCGCAGCTGGCCCAGGTGCTTCTGCTCTCCAACGAGTTTCTCTTCGTTGATTAGCTCTTTGTTTTTGATGGCCAATGGCCCGTCAGGCTGGCACTTTGCCGCGCCAATGGATCGGCTACACCTGCACAAGCAAATGTTCACTCATCCTGGTCTGCTTTGGGGCACAGTCACTCTCCTGGTTTCATCCCTGGCTTTCTCCTCAACCCCGTTCGCTCATGCAGCTGAGAAAGATCTCGATCATAGGTCTTACCGGTTTGGATTCACCGGCCCGGAAGCTTTTCCGATCGATAATGCCATCGGCCACCTTCGTTCGGGTGACATCGATGGCGATGGTCTTGTTGATCTCGTCGTTGCCAACAATCTCAAAGCGCGGGTTGCGCTTTTGCTGAATCAGACCGGGAAACCGGTGTCCGACCCGGTTGCGACCCCCTCGAAGACGGACATCAACGAACTTCCACCCGATGCCCGGTTCAAGATCGAGTCCATCACTTCCGAGAAGCGGATTGCCTCGCTGCTGTTGACCGATCTCAACGGGGATGGATTGCCTGATCTCGCGTACGTAGGGGAGCCCAAGCCCATCGAGCTGGTTGTTCACTACTCCAGAGGAAAGCTGCAATGGGATGCTCCGAAGCGCTGGCAGATCGAGGATGCCCAGCTGGTTCCGGACTCGCTGGCGGCCGGAGATCTCAACGCAGATGGACGAATCGATGTCGCACTCCTGGCGGATACACACGTCGCGGTTCTCTATCAGAAGGAGGACAAAACGTTGGGTGAGCCGGAGAAGCAACCCTTTACCGGGACCATTCGAGTGCTGAAACTTGAGGATGTAACAGGGGACGGGTTAAAGGACATGGTTCTTGCTCACCCTGACAATGCGAATCCCGTGCGATTCCGGATCCAGTCCAGTTCAGGTCAGCTTGGACCCGAGTTGCACTTTGCATCGCCTCCCATTCGCTCGCTCGCGGTGGAGGACTTGGATGGAGACAAGCGAGCTGAAGTCATCACCATCGGTGCGACATCCGGCCGGGCATCCGTCGCAAACCTGGCGCGGATGCCGTCGGCCAAGCTGACCGGAAGCCTTCAGCAGGGCCAGTTTCAGGTTCTGGCATTCGGGCGTTCGGGAAAGGCCCGGAGGGGGGTTGCGTGGGGGGATTTGAACGCGGATGAAATGCCTGACTTATTGATCGCACAGCCGGAGACCGGACAACTCACGTTGCATCTCCAGCAGGCCGGAGGGGATCTCGGACCGGCGAGGGTTTTTCCATCGCTGGCCGGGGTTCAGCAGATTGCGGTTCTGAATTCTGGCGCAGGGAAGCCGGCTGAGATCTTCCTCTTGAGCCCCGACGAGCGGCAAACGGGGCGGACCCGACTCACACCTGAGGGCCGGATTCCGTTCCCTGAGCCGGTGGGTGTTGAGGGCAAGCCTCTGGTCATGACGGCGGGAACGTGGAAACCGGGCCAGCCGAATGGGGTCGCGGTGATTACGGAATCGGGGGAGCGTCAGCTGTCGATCCTGAACCCGGATGGTTCAAGCGCATCGCGGATCACCCTGCCGGTCACGTTTAAAGCAACGCCGACGGAGCTGGTCTTTCACGATCTCGACCAAGATGGCCTCAACGATCTGATTGCTTTGATTCCGTACGAGAAGTTGAAGGTGTTCAGGCAGCAGGCGGACAAGGAGCCTGTGATCCTGGATCTGGCGCTTCCTGGAGGCGCCATGGAGCAGCCGTGGGCCAGTCAGGCGGATGTGGATGGCGACGGTCGATCGGAGCTGTTGTTGGGACAGAGGAATTTTGTTCGTGCGGTGATCTTGAAGAAGGATGAGAGCGATACTTGGGTTCTCGCGGTCAAGGACCAGATCAATGGAGTGAGCTCAGCATCGAGAATCAGCGGGGCGGCCGCTCTTCCACTTTCAGGCGGGAAGTCTGAAGCCGTCTTCCTGCTCGATGCGGAGAAGAAGGCGTTGAGTGTTTGTGAGCGGGATCCTTCGTCCGTGTGGCGGGCCACTGCGAGTGTTCCGCTGCCGTTCTCCGACTTCACCGAGCTTCGACCCCTGGCCCTGGGCGGCTCTGTCGTCAACGGGCTCGCGTGCGTGGGGAACTCCGCGGCGGCCTGGCTAAGCATGAGCGGAGAGGTTTGGGAGTTGACCGAGCGCGACACTTACGAGACGCCGGTCAAGCAAGGCCGACTCAGCGGGACATTTGCGGGCGATCTGAATTCGGATGGACGCCGTGACCTGGTGTTTCTTGAGACATCGAAGAGCCATGTGGATATCGCAGCCTTTTCAGAGGCCCGGAAGATTGTTCCCGGGAATCGATGGCAGGTGTTTGAGGAAAGGAGTTTTCGAAGCCGCAGGTCCGAGGGTGTGGAACCTCGGGAGGCATTGGTGGCGGATCTCGACGGTGATAAGCGTCCGGATCTCGCAGTGATTGTGCACGACCGGGTGCTCGTCTATTGCCAACAACCTCCCAAGTAACCTCACTGCGCGGCTGGCACGGTTTCGAGAAAGGACAGCAGATCCAGGATCTGCTCGCGGCCAAGGCCGTCCAATAAACCTTCGGGCATGGGAGAAATCTCACTCAGCTGCCTTCGCTCAATGTCCGCTACGGCGACGTCAGATTCCATGTCACCCCAGGTCCCCGCCGCAAGTCGGAGGGTGCGCGAGTCTTCCCGGATCACGAGCCCGCTTAGCTCCGTGTCATCCCGCAGCGTGAGGTTTGTGAGCTGATACTTTTCATCAATCACTTTCGAGGGATGAATGATGCTCTCCAATATGGCCCGCCGGTCCATTCTTCGTCCCAATTGAGAGAGGTCGGGACCCAGATCGCCTCCTTCTCCGCCCTGGCGATGGCAATGGATGCACCCGGCCTGGCTGAAAGCCGCCTTGCCCATGAGGGAGTTTCTAGAGCCCGACTGGAAACCAAGATCGAAGTCTTCCATTTTCCAGGGAGTTGATCGTGTTGAACTCCCTGTCGCGCTCATCGGTGGGATGATCTGTGGCGCGGGGCGTCTAGACTCGATATGCGCCTTCAACTCCGGGAGCCATTGAGCATCGATGTTGGCAAGGATCTGTTTTCGGATTCTCCGAATCGCTCCGTAGTAGTCCCGACCTCCCTGGGCTGTCTCAGCCCTTTGAAGTGCCTCCAAGGCTCTCTCGGCTTGTTTCAGCGTCCAACCGTCCCGGATTTGTGACGCGACATTTGCATAGTGAACCAGATCTCCCGGGATCTGCGCAGAGGCCATCAGCTGACTGGTTTTTTTCAGTGCATTGGTGTGCCGGAGGAAG
>VHDG01000086.1 GCA_016871475.1 Verrucomicrobiota bacterium | reverse complement strand
TAATGTCATCCCACGTCTCATCGTAAGGCCTCCCCCGATTGTCCCGGGCCTGGAGCTCGTGGGTGTTGTTGAAGTGCAGCCGCCATTTGTTCTTTCCAGACACATAGGTGGAGAACTCGCCGCGATTATGAAAAGTGATGTGATCGTGCACTCTGCCGTCGTAAACCAGCGCCCCAGGCATCGGAACACCATCGAAGCCGCTGTCGTATTGGCTCCGGTTCACATCCTGCTCGTTGGCAATGAGGTGGTAAACCGGCAGTGAGCGCATCAGATCGGACGGGAAGCGCTGCACCCTGCCCTGAACCCCCGCATCCCCGGGCTTGAAGGCTCCCTCCCATCCTGGAACTCCGTCGTATACGAAGTAGGCGAAGTTGGGCTGCGGATCATCCGGATACGGAACCCGCACCGACGCACCCAACAGGTCCGCGGCAACCACTCGGTATCGCACGAGCCTGCGATGCGTTTGAACACCCGCCGGGATGACAGCCGTGTAAAGCCCGTCTCCCCGTGTGAGGTCAGGAGACACACCCTCGTCATTCATCGGCAGCGAGATCCAGTTGGTGAGGTAGGCGGCATCCGATTTGCGGATGTATCTGCCGGGATCGACCGCCTGGTACTCCAGCATGACTGAACCAACTCGATCTGGATCGGTCACTCTGGCCGTGATCGTCACGCTGTTGGATGCCGCAGGCTGAAGAGGGATGTGATCCACTTGTCGGATCTGTGGAGGGGCATTGGCGACCTGGGTGGCATTGGGAGAACCCGGAGTCGGATCCGCCACTTCCCCCAGGATCGCGCAATCGATCGAAACACCGAGCCCGTTCAAGGAGGAGTTGAAGGCGTGGATGGCGATCAGGTTGGTACCGGTGGCGAGATCTGCGCTCCGCGTGGGTACCAGGAGCTCCTGGATGACGGGTCTGCCTCCGGAGACCGCCTTGTGAGCCACGGCACCCAGCGGCCTTCCGGTCAGCCCGGCATCAAAGGGCTTCTCCAGCTTGTCCCGCATGTTGAGACGCCCCACCTCGCGTCCGTTGATCCACACCACGCAACCGTCCTCGATCACCACGCGAAGTCGAAGCCGTGTCGGCAGGGGCCCGTCTGGCACGACGAACGGCCTCCGAAGGTAGAGCGAGATGTAGTTGTTCTGCATGGGAGTCGGAACATTCCACGGGGGCTTTGAGAGATCCGTCTTGTCATCGTTGTCGCCAAATCCAATCGGAGCCTGGGCGGTTTGCCAGGAACCATCCTCGACGAAGCTCAGAAACCTCCATGCGTTGGTCGGGATGGAAGCTTCGTTGGTTCCTTTGCGGAATCTCCAGGATGGGTCCTGCAGGGCCAGATACGAGTTCGACGACACGATTCCCTGCGAGTAGCCCGAGCTTCGCCAGGATCCGCCCAGGCTGTTGTCGAGAGTCGGCTGGATCAGCTCGATGGATGCTCCTTCGCCCCGGGCCGCCGTGGGCCACGGGAATCCCGGACGATAATCCACCTCATCCACCACGAGGCCGGTCGTGTCGCGCAACTGGATGTTGGCGCCGGAGCGCCGAAGCCTCCCAACCCAGGGTCCCAGGGGTGCGAATCCAAAGTTCGTGAGAAAGGAGGAGGGTGTGCCGGCGATGACCACCGTTTGCTGCGCAGGCACCAGGGTGTTGCTCGGAAAAGTGAATTGGACAGCGTCGGTCAGCCTCCACCCCGAGAGGTTCACAGGGGAGTCGCTGAAGTTCAGCAGCTCAATGAACTCAGTCGGCCTGGTTTTGTCAGATGGGGAATAGTGGATCTCGTTGATGACCATGGCGGCTCTGAGGCCCGGCAGAGTCAGCAGAAGGAGGATGGCGACGAACAGGACGAGGCGGTGAGGCAGGAGAGTAAAAGACAACATCATAAACGCGCCACGCGGACCATGGACAAGAGATGGTGCCGGGACGGGCGTAATGTAGGGCAGACGGAAGGGGGTTTCCAGTTCAGATTTGGAAAAGACGCGCCAACGAACCGTCACCCAGCCATGGATCAGATGGGCTGAACAAAACCAGGGATGACGAAAAAGCGTGAGAAAGCTTTCGGGGTCGCACAATCGACAAGAACTCGTTGCCCGAAAGATGTCACACAGCATTCCTTGACCCGAGGCCTCGGGTTCCGTTGTATCTTGCACGCGCATTACCATGACCAACGGATCAGAGCCCACAGGCACGTCCGAAATCCGTGCACTGATCGACATCGGCACCAACTCGGTGAAGCTGTTGGTTGCGCTTGTACAGGGTGGACAGGTGGACCCCATCTATGAAGAGAGCGAACAGACACGCCTCGGACGCGGGTTTTACGAAACGCACGTGCTGCAGGCCGACGCCATTCAGGACACCATCCTGGCGCTTTTGCGATTCCGGGAGATAGCCGCGAGCCTTGGGGCCCGGTCTGTTCGGACCTTTGCCACGAGCGCCGCGCGTGATGCAGTCAACCAGATCGACCTGCTCAAAGCCGCGCAGGAAAAGGCCGGGCTCAGGATCGAAGTCATATCAGGGGAACAGGAAGCCGACTGGGTCTACCGGGGTGTGCGCTCGGACCCGCTCTTTCTGGGGGGCAGGCTGCTCATTCTCGACGTGGGAGGCGGCAGCACGGAGTTCATCCTGGGCGAGAGCGAGCATCAGCAGTTCTGCAGGAGCTTTCCGCTGGGCAGTGTCAGGCTCATGGAGCAGGTTCCGCATTCGGACCCGCCACTGAGCTCGGAGCTCTCGCGCTGCCGCGATCACATCTGCAATCTTCTTCATTCACAGGTCAGGCCCACCCTCGAGGCAGCCTTTGCCCAATCCACAACACCTCCCTCCCTGGTTGGCACCGGGGGCGCCTCGAGCATCATGGGCAGGATGCTTCTGCGACTGGAGAGCTTCGAACGCGAGCGGATGGAGGGAACGGTTGTTTCGAGATCCGATGCCTCCGAGCTGGTGGCGCGACTCTGGTCCCTACCCCTTCACGAGCGCAGGAAACTCGTGGGCCTGCCGAAGAAGAGAGCCGATGTCATCCTGACGGGTTCGTTGATCTACGAATGTGTCATGGAGGTTCTGGGTTTTGACTCGATGCGCATCAGCACGCGTGGCCTTCGGTTCGGTGGCATTCAACAATGAGCCTCGCCACCCATTCACTCCCAGCCGCGAGAGCCGAATCATAGGCATGCATCCTCTCCGGAAGCTCTGGATAGCAGTCGCGGTCGGCTTGCTGATCCCAACCAGCACATCGACAGCTGCCCCGCTGCGCTGGACTTCGCACGCAGGCTGGCGCGAGGCCCTGGTTCAACCCGTTGCGCAAGCTGAGGACGGCTTCTCTCTCATCTCCCCTCTCACTTCAGGGCTCCTGTTCACAAACCAGCTGCCTGAGCCGGTATGGCTGACGAATACGATGCTTCTGAATGGATCCGGTGTGGCGTGCGGGGATGTCGATGGAGACGGCTTGTGCGATCTCTTCACGGCCGCTTTGGACGGCCCTCAGCGCCTTTGGAGAAACCTGGGAGGACTGAGGTTTGAGGATGTGTCCCGGTCAGCAGGGATGCCCTCAGAAACGCTCCGGGTTTCCGGATGCGCGTTTTCAGACATCGATGGGGATCGGGATCTGGACCTGATCCTGAACGCGTTCGGGCAGGGGACATCGATTTTTCTCAACGACGGCAAGGGACGTTTCCAGAGATCACAGCTGTTGAATGAACGAACCGGACCCTCCTCCCTGGCGCTGGCGGACGTGGATGGCGACGGTGATCTTGATTTGTATCTTGTGAACTACCGGGCCTGGACCTTCCGGGATCACCCGACTTCGCCCGTCACCGTGGAGCATCAAGGAGGCCGTGCGGTGGTGACCATGTTCGGCACCATGCCCGTGGCGGGGCATCAGGAGCTGGAAGGGCGCTTCGTGGTCGATGACAGCGGCAAGCTCGAGGAGACAGGCGAGGTGGATGTTCTGGCACTCAATGATGGGAAGGGCCGGTTTACCCCACAGCCGTTCACAGAAGGCCGCTTCATGGACGAACAGGGTTATCCTCTGAGAGTCCCCCCACGGGATTGGGGACTGTCCGTCATGTTCCGGGATCTCAACGGCGACAACCTGCCCGATATTTATGTCTGCAACGATTTCAGCTCTCCAGACCGTATCTGGATCAATACCGGAGAGGGCAGGTTCCAGGCCATAGCTGAAACCGCGATCCGCACGACCTCGAGGTTCGCGATGGGCATGGACGTAGCCGACGTGAATCGTGACGGCTTCGACGACATTTTTGTGGCGGACATGTTAAGTCCCCACCATTCGAAACGTCACGTTCAGCTCGGAAACGTCGGGGCTCTCTACCATCAACCGGGATCCCCCGAACGTCGGCTGCAGCACTCGAGAAACACTTTGCTCGCAGGGCTTGGAGGCGGACTGTTCACGGATGTTGCCTGCTTCTCGGGAGTCAATGCGAGCGACTGGACCTGGGCGGCCATATTTCTCGACGTCGATTTGGATGGTTTCGAGGACCTGTTGGTGGGAACGGGAAACGAGCTGGACTCGATGAATGTGGATGTCACCAACGAGCAGCAAACCCGAAGATCCCAGCGGCGAATGACCGCGCTTGAGATCCTCTCGATGCGCAAACTCTACGGCCGGCTTGAGCTTCCGAAGCTGGCATTCAGAAACCTCGGCGGGCTGCTTTTCACCAATAGCACCACGACGTGGGGTTTCGGGGGGGCAGGCGTCGCCAGCGGCATGGCTCTCGCCGACTTCGACAATGATGGGGACCTGGACGTTGTGGTGAACCAGCTCAACGGCGGCCTCCTGCTATATCGGAACAACGCGTCTGCTCCCCGGCTCGCGATACGCCTCAAGGGGGAGGGGAACAACACGCGCGGGATCGGCGCGCGCATCTCGGTGCGGGGCGGACCTGTCCTCCAATCGCAGGAGGTTATCGAAGGGGGCAGATACCTTTCGGCCGATGACCCCGTGCGGGTCTTTGCAGCCGGGAAGGCGACATCCCTTGATGTGGATGTCCGGTGGCGCAGCGGGAAAACGTCGCGGTTGGCCGGGGTTGCTCCCGGTCGCTGGATCGAAATTGAGGAGCCACAGGGCGTCGCCCACCCGCCTCCCCCCAAACCCACATCGCAGGGCGCGCTATTTGAGGATGCCAGCCGGCTTCTCGATCATCGTCACCGCGATGAACCCTTCTCGGATTTCGAGCGTCAGGCTTTGCTTCCGCAGCAATTGAGTCATCTGGGCCCTGGATTGTGCTGGAACGATTTCGATGGAGACGGATGGGAGGACCTGGCGATCGGGTCAGGCAAGGGAGGCATGCTGGCCGTGTATTACAACCGTGAGGGCAAGCGGTTTGAAAAGGATGCCCATGCCATGGTGACACGCGTTCTCGGCAGAGATCAGACGACGCTTCTGGGAGCAGGCAGGACCTTGTTTGCAGGATCTGCCAATTACGAGGATGGACAGCCTCAAGGCGGGGCGCTGCGCATCTATAACTTTGAGGCTCGCGTCGCCGGGGAAAGCGTGTCGGGCATCGCCGCCAGCACAGGGCCCATGTGCATGGCTGACATCGATCAGGATGGTGACCTCGATCTTTTCATTGGTGGACGTGTGCGTGCGGAACGTTATCCGGAACCCTGTGACTGGATGCTGTTGAAGAATGAGCAGGGCCGATTTGTGCCAGCGCATCGGTTTGAGAAAGCCGGTCTGGCCAGTGCCTGTTTGTTCACGGATCTTGATCAAGACGCGCGACCTGAGCTTGTCGTTGCCTGTGATTGGGATGCGGTGCGGGTGTTTCGCCTCAACGGTTTCACGGCCACCGAGATCACCCAGGAGTGGGGCATCTCATCCATGAAAGGGCGGTGGAACAGCGTTGAGGCCGGGGACTTCGATGGAGACGGGCGGATGGATCTGGTTGCGGGCAACCTGGGCTGGAATCATTCGCTGCACTCCTTCGCATCGGATGGGGTGCGATTGTTTTATGGATCGCTGACGGGGGGAGCCAGCCTGGATCTGATCGAAGCCTATCGGGACCGTGAACTCGGCCAGGTCATGCCATCAAGGGTGTACTCTTCCGTTTCCGCCGCACTGCCCTTCGTGAAGGAAGTTGCGTCCGACTACGCAGCCTATTCGAAACTCACCGTGGCTGGAATTTTGGGCGAGAGAATGTCGCTGACGCGCGAGCTTCATGCGAACCACCTGGCCTCGACCGTTTTCCTAAACCGCGGTCGCACCTTCGAAGCGAGGCCTCTTCCGTTGGAAGCCCAGCTGGCACCGGTCTATGGTCTGGCTGCGGCGGACTTCGACGGGGACGGGGATGAGGACTTGTTTGTCGCGCAAAACCTTTTCGCTGTGAATCCGGATGCATGGCGGATGGACGGCGGACGGGGGGCCGTTCTTTTGGGCGATGGCAGCGGGAACTTCAAGGCGATGAAGTGGGAGGATAGCGGTATCTCAATGCATGGAGAGCAACGCGGGGCAGCAGCAGCGGATTTTGATCTGGACGGCAGGATGGATGTCGCGGTCGGCCAGAACTCCTCCGGGACCAAGCTCTACCGAAACCGAGGTGCGCGTCAGGGGCTCCGTGTGAGGCTGGATGGCGGCGGGGATGGGACCGGCGCTGTTCAGGCACGGGTCCGCGCCTTACACGGCGGGAAGCCCGGGCCTGTTCGTGAGATCCGAAAAGGATCAGGCTATTGGTCGCAAGCAGGCAGCACACTCATCTTTGCAGGAGAAGCCACCGTGACTGAGCTCGAAGTCCAGTCGCCGGGAGGACTGGTTCGGAAATATCCGGTGTCACCTGGAGTTGAAGAGATGACCCTCAAACCCTGACTCGGTCCAGAAACCGGAGCGGATCCTCATCGGAAAGCCAGGGATCGAACCGCACCCGTTCTTCAGTCCGGGTTCACAGCCGCTCATTCCCGGGCTGCCGCAGCATCCTCAAGAGCTCGGACACGTTCCTGGTCTGGCCGGGGATGACGTAACCCGGTTGAACCTCAGCCAGCGGACCCAGGACAAACTCCCGGGTATGTGCCCGCGGGTGCGGCAGGGTTAGGTCGGGACCAGATCGAAACTCCTGGCCGAAACTGATCAGGTCCAGATCCAGAACCCGTGCCTCGTTCATGACCCGTTTGGGCAGGCGTCCCGATTCGATCTCCCATTGCTTCAGGATGGAAAGCAGACGCTCTGGAGTCATGTCCACCGACACGCTCAAGAGCGCCACCGCATTGAGGAAGGGGGGCGATCCCTCAGGGCACTGTTCCGGTTCGGTTCTCCAAAGGGAAGATTGCCGGAGGGGTGTCATGGACAGGGTGCTGAGCTTGTCGAAGGCCCAGGCGATCACTTTTTCCGAATCGCCCAGGTTGGATCCAAGAGCGACCACTGCATCGACAGAACCCTTCACTTGGAGCTCTCCAGACTACTTCAAGCCGAGAACATCCTGCATGGAGTAGATGCCTGGGGTCTGCCGGGCTGCCCAAACCGCGGCGCGGAGTGCTCCGGCAGCGAATGTTTCCCGGTTCGAAGCCTTGTGTGTCAGCTCCACACGCTCGCCAGGGGTGGCGAAAATCACCGTGTGATCCCCGACCACATCACCGCCACGAATCGCATGCATGCCGATCTCGGTCGAAGTGCGTTCGCCTGTGATGCCTTCACGCCCGTGTCTGGCCGCCTCGTGCAGCTGCAACTTCCTGACATCTGCCAGCACTTCAGCCAGCGTTACCGCGGTCCCGCTGGGTGCATCTTTCTTCAGCCTGTGGTGCATCTCCACCACTTCGAGATCGTAGCCCGGACCGAGAATCTCGGCTGCTTTTCGAGTCAGCCAAAAGAGCGTGTTCACCCCGGTGGAATAGTTGCTGGCCCAAACCATCGGGATCTGTGAGGCACAGGCACGGATGGCCGCCTTCTCCGGCTCGCTATGTCCGGTCGTGCCGATGATCAGCGCTTTCTTGTGAGCTGCGCAAACCGCGGCCGCTCTCGCCGTCACTTCGTGAAAACTGAAATCAATCACAACATCTGCGGCCGGCAGCAACGGCTCAAGGTCGTCTCCCATGTCTGCCTGCCCCGTGACCACGACGGAATCACCCATGCGCCCCGCACAGGTCAGCAGGGCCTGCCCCATGCGCCCCTTGCTTCCGTTGATGATGACTCGCACGGGATTCATGCAGCCTCCTTCTTCTTTCGGGACGGGGTTCGGAGCACGCCACAGGCGATGAGGGTCTGCTGCAGCCGCTCGCGGCTCTTCGAAGTTAGGGGAACCAGCGGCAGCCGGCAGTCCTCCGACATCAGCCCCATCATGGACAGCGCGGTTTTCACCGGAACAGGGTTGGTCTCAATAAACAGGTCCTTGAAAAGGGGGTAGAACTTTTGATGCAACTTTAACGCCGCCTGTGGACGTCCTTCCCGGAACGCAGAGACCATCTGGCTCACCTGTCGGGGGATGATGTTGGAAGCAACGCTCACAACGCCGTCCGCACCGACGGCCATGAAAGGGAGGGTGAGGGAATCGTCGCCCGACAGGATGTCGAACTTTCCACCCAACGCCGCCCTGAGCTGACTGACGCGGTCCGGATTTCCGCCGGCTTCCTTGATGCCGACGATGTTCACGCAGTCCTGGGCCAGGCGATGGACTGTCTCGACGGCGATTTCAATGCCGCACCGGCCGGGGATGCTATACAGCATGATCGGAAGCTTGGTGGCGCGTGCGATGGCATGGAAATGCTGGAACAAACCCTCCTGCGTGGGCTTGTTGTAGTAGGGAGCCACTTGCAGCGAACCATCCGCGCCAGCCTCTTCGGCAGAACGAGTGAGATAGATGGCCTCGGACGTGGAATTGCCGCCCGTGCCAGCCATGACCTTGACCTTGCCGTCAGCAAACTCGACGGTTTGGCGAATGATCTCGATATGCTCCTCGAAACTAACCGTGGGGCTTTCACCGGTGGTGCCCACAGGAACGATGCCGTCCACGCCCCCCTTGATTTGGGCTTGGACGAGTTTTTGGAGGGCTGAGTAATCGACTTTGCCCTGACGGAAGGGCGTGGCGATGGCGGTGTAGGTTCCTTTGAACATGATGGCTGATGGGGTGTTGGAAGGTGACTGGGTTAAAGGGTGATGGAGCCTTGGTAAACAAAGTCGGCGGGACCATTCAGCCGGACGTTGTGGAACTGACCCGCCTGTTCATCGAAACTGACTTCAAGATCATCGCCGCCCTGCACCTGGACCTTCACGGGCGAGGAAAAACCATGGATTCTCGCGCTGACCAGGGCGGAGGCGGTGACACCCGTGCCGCAGGCGAGGGTTTCACCTTCAACACCCCGTTCGTAGGTCCGTACCCGGATGGAGCCGGGACCGCGGACTTGAACAAAATTCACGTTGGTGCCGCGAGGCTTGAAGTGCTCGTGATATCGAAGCTCGGCGCCCAGGGCTTGAACCATCGCCTTGTCGGCATCGGGAACATAAACAACCGCGTGGGGAACCCCGGTGTTGAGCGAGTGCACAACCAGCTTCCCTTGGGTCGACGGCACCGTCTCGTTCAGGCGTTCACCCTTGGGCGGGGTGAGAGTGACCGTGACCCGTTCGCCGTGAAAGGTGGCCGAGATGACACCTGCGCCCGTCTCAAAAGTGGTGGGGCTGGAATTCTGCGTGATCTTTTGGATGAACCGCGCAAAGCAGCGGGCTCCGTTTCCACACATGTCGGCTTTGCTGCCGTCGCTGTTGAAAAACTCCCAAGCCCAGTCGGCTTTGCCGGATGTACACGGAAGGAGGAGAAGAAGGCCGTCGGCGCCGATGCCCCGGTAACGGTGGCATAGACGAGCGGCCTGCTCCGGGGTGATACGAATGGCACCCGTGCGATTGTCGATCAGAATGAAGTCGTTGCCGGCCCCATTCATCTTCCAGAACTCCAAATGCATCGGGCCAAACT
>VHDG01000085.1 GCA_016871475.1 Verrucomicrobiota bacterium | reverse complement strand
GTCATAGATATCGAGACGGAGGATCGGCTGGGCCTGCTTTACGAAATTGCGGAGGTCTTCGCTGAACTGCAAATCGACATCCAGTTGGCAAAGATTGTCACAGAGCACGGGGCCGCCCTTGACAGTTTTTATGTCGTGGATTCTGACGGTGCCAAGATCGCGTCACTTCACCGACAGGAATTCATCGAATCCCGATTGAGAGCAGCGCTCGCCGTGCTGATGGCTGGGTCAAGGAGCTGAGGAGGTCACAGCGGGCTTAGTTTGCCATCTGCAGGACAGCCGCGGCGCTCAGATTGCCTGATCTATCCATGGCGCGCACAGACACAGCCTGAGGAGGAGTCTCTCCACTGAAACCCAGGGAACGCACGTTCTCAGGATAGAGCATCATCATCCACTGATCTCCTGACAGGAACTGGAGCACCCATCGCCCCACCACTTCCCCACTCGGCGCGGACCATTGAAAAACAAGGCGAGGTTGTTGCTCACGATTCTTGCGGACCTTCAGAACGGGAACACCCGGAGGATGGGGATCGTTCCAGGGACAGGCAGGGGTCAGGGCTTTTGCCGCGTAAGGTCCCTTGATCAGCTGTTGGGCGATTTCCTGCCGATCCTCCAACAGCGGCTTGATGCTCCAGTGGACCTGACCGGATGCATGACCAGGAGTTCGGCTGAGCTGGATTTGTCGAAGAATCTCAAGGGGCTGGTACTTCGTCCCGATGTTCGCAGTGTTGAGACCAGGCCAGAGGTGACGGCCTCTCACATTTTCCTTTGCCCACCAATGCAGGAGAGAAGGAAAACTCTGCTTCGGGCTATCGATCGGCCAATACAGTTGAGGAGTCAGATAATCCAGCCAGCCCTCGCGCCACCATTTTCGTGCATCTGCAAAAAGCTCATCATAGGCATCGAGACCCTCCACTCCGGCAGGGTGGCCGGGGCGCCAGATTCCGAACGGGCTGATTCCCACTCGCAGCCACGGCTTCTGAGATCTTACCGCTCTGCTCAGGTTCTGCACGAAGTTGTCCACATGAGATCTCCGCCAATCGTCTCGCGACAGCCTGCCTCCCCTGGACAAGTAACGTTTCCATTGATGACTGTCGGGAAAGTCCACGGGACGACCCTTCGCATCCTTCTCCGGATAGGGATAGAAATAGTCATCCATGTGGACCCCATCGATATTGTAGCGACGCACCACATCCAGAATCACCTGCAGGCTGTAGTCCTGCACGGCGGGATCCGACGGATCCAGCCACTGGTATCGGCCGTAGGCGCGTGTCCATTGCTGTTTGGCAATCGTAACGTGGCGCGGGGAAGCGGGGCCCAGCTGGGAATGATGCCGGGCGCGGAAAGGGTTGAACCAGGCATGCAGCTCCATGCCCCTTCGGTGCGCTTCCTGGATAACAAAGGCCAATGGATCATAGGGCGGGCTGGGGGGAACTCCCATTTGACCGGACAGGTATTCAGACCAGGGCTCGATTCTAGACTCATAAAAGGCATCGCAAGCAGGCCTCACCTGGAAGAAAATGGCGTTCAGCCGGGCCGCGGCGGCGCGATCGAGCAACCCCGTCAATTCCTGCTGCTGCTGCGAGGTTGAAAGCCCTGGGCGCGAGGGCCAGTCGATGTTGTTGACGGTTGCCACCCACGCCCCGCGAAACTCGCGAACCGGATCCGGTGGCCGGAGGCTGGAGGGCACGTAGTGAGGCGGGGTCGAGGCCTGAGAAGCTCCCCAGGTGTGAACCGAGAAAAACGCGACCAGGACGCAAGCCCTGAGATGGGCGGACCTGCGCAGAAGGTCAAGGCACGACCGATAAAGCGACCGATGGAGAAGCTGAGGCATCAGGACCTGGCTGCCTGGCTCATTCGGTGAGCCACGAAATCCCAGTGAATCACGTTGAAGAAAGCTGCCAGGTAATCCGCCCGACGGTTCTGATACTTGAGGTAATAAGCGTGCTCCCAGACATCAACCCCCAGCAATGCGGTGCTTCCCGCAAACAGGGGAGGGTCCTGATTCGGCAGGGCTTTGATCTCAAGCTGCTTGCCATTCCAGAGCAGCCACGCCCAGCCACTTCCAAACTGTGCCATCCCTGCCTTGGTGAATTCCTCTTTGAATCTCGTAAAGGAGCCAAAAGCCTTCTCGATCTGGCGCAGCAATTCGCCTTTCGGCTCTCCCCCTCCTGACTTGCTCATGAACTGCCAGAACAAATCGTGGTTGTAATGACCTCCGCCGTTGTTTCGAACCGTGTTCCGGATGCCTTCGGGCAATGAGTTGAGGCCCTTGAGGAGCACCTCGAGCGACTTGCCCTGCGCATCGGGCGCCGAGGCAACAGCTTTGTTGAGATTGTTCACGTAAGCCGCGTGATGCTTCCCGTGGTGAATCTCCATCGTCCGGGCATCGATGTGCGGTTCGAGAGCATCCAAGGCATAAGGCAATGGGCTAAGCCGGAAAGGGGTGGCAGGCTCCGCAGCCTCGAGAGGCGGATGGGCGAGAGCGACCACGGCTGCGGAGGCAGCCACAGCCTGAAGGGCCTCTCGGCGAGAGATAGGTGAGTTTTGCATAGCGCCTTGCCAATAGCAGAAGGAGGGGAAAGCACAAGCGGGAACCGGAATTGCTTCTTGATGCCCCTCATGGATTCACGAAGAGTCTCCGCACCGGGAGGGTGGCGTCCCCACACCGGGCCACTCGGTGACCAGCTCGAAATTCGAAAGGACGTCTCAAGAACCACGACGAAATGACTGAAAGTATCCAACCACCATTGAGCACAGCTCAGATCGCGGGCCTGAGAAGCCAGGCGCAGCGGCTTGACGCGATACTGAAGGTAGGGAAGCAGGCCCTGGCTCCCGGATTCATTGCTTCCGTGAAGGAAGCCCTTGAGAGACACGAATTGATCAAGGTGAAGTTCGCAGACCACAAGGATGAGAAAAAGACCTTGGCCCCGCAGCTCGCCGAGCAAACCGGGAGCATACTCGTAACCTTGATCGGCAACGTGGCGGTGCTCTTCCGTCGGCATCCGGATCCAGCCCGTCGCAGAATCCAGATCAAGCCGGCGGTGTCCGACTGATCTGCAGGCTTTCGATGACTTACCAGGTCATCTGGCCCGCACAGCAAGACACTTAGGTTCCATGCACAGCATCGTAGAAAAGGCACCCTGGTTTCTTGGACCTCACGGGTTGATGCAACATCACGCGCAACAACCCGGCGCGATACTCCTGGAGAGCGCCCGTTTGATACCCGGGCGTGCGAGATACTCGTTCGTCACCTCGGCCCCGTTCGCGAGATTCCGGTCGGTGGGAACCCGATGCGAAGTTTGGACGGAGGGTGGAACCACGCTGGAGATGTTTGGGGACCCCTGGAAACTCCTGGATGCAATGCAGTCGAAATATGAGCTGCTTGAAGACCTGGACCTGCCGTTTCCCTTGGGAGGGGCCTTTGGGTATTGGGGGTATGATCTCAAAAACTTTGTCGAACCCCGACTTCGGCGAAGAGCCGTTCATGATGTTGAGATCCCGGACTGCGAGGTTGGCTTTTACGACAGCCTGGTGGCATTCGATCACGAGATGGGCGAGTCGTGGATCATCTCCACCGGACTGACTCCGGACGGCACGCGGTGTCTGGACCGGGCTAGAAGGAAGGCGGATTTTTGGAGGGACTCATTGATGGGCAGTGTCGGCGGCGACTCGTTGGCTCCAAGCAGCTCATGTCCTGCGGACTCGGGTTCGATTGGGGTCACGGAGATGTCACGGGATTGCTTTCTGAGGCTGGTGGCTCGAGCCCAGGCCTATATCCGTGCTGGAGACATCTATCAGGTCAACCTGTCACAGCGCATGAAAGTTCCCAGCGCAGTGGATCCCTGGGATTTTTATCTGGCCTTGGCGGAACAGTCCCCTGCCCCGTTTGCAGGGTATTATCGAGGGGAAGATCGTGCGCTTTGCTCATCGTCTCCGGAGTTGTTTTTGAAGATGAGTGGCAGTCATGTAACGACCCGTCCGATCAAGGGGACGAGACCACGTTCCCTGGATCCACTCCGCGACGCCCAGTTGGGTTACGAGTTGCAGACGAGCGTGAAGGAGAGGGCGGAGCTGCTGATGATCACGGATTTGCTTCGTAACGATCTAGGGCGTGTCAGCAAATACGGGACGGTGAACGTCCCACAGCTGATGGAGTTGGAGCGGTACGCCCAAGTGCAACATCTTGTTTCCACGGTGGAGGGACATCTTCGGGATGGAGTGACGCATTTCCAAGCATTTGCATCGTGTTTTCCGGGAGGGAGCATCACCGGCGCGCCCAAGATTCGAGCGATGGATATTATTGACGAACTGGAGCCCGTGGCCCGGGGGCCGTACACCGGGGCAGGAGGATACCTGGGGTTTAACCGGGAGTCACAGCTCAGCATTCTGATTCGGACAGCTGTCTGGCAGCCAGACTGCCTTCGGTTCCAGGTGGGCGCAGGGATCGTTTCGGATTCTGAGCCAGAGGCGGAGTTCCAGGAGACTTTGGATAAAGCCGCAGGCTTC
The DNA here is from genome assembly GCA_016871475.1 of Verrucomicrobiota bacterium. Taxonomy (GTDB): domain Bacteria; phylum Verrucomicrobiota; class Verrucomicrobiia; order Limisphaerales; family UBA11320; genus UBA11320. The sequence goes on along the minus strand of VHDG01000085.1, from coordinate 5,424 downwards.
CAGGCTGCGCTCAGGCGGCTGAAAGGGCGGAGGCCGATCCAGCGGTAGCTGGGGGTGGATCGGACGGATCGGTCGGATCAGTCGGATCGGTCGGGCAGAGCCCCGGAGTGGGCCCAGTGCCAGGGCTCGTATACAAAACCGAACCGGTTCCCCCTGGGAAAACTCAGTCCAAAGCCGAAGGCTTCCGCCTTCGACCTGAGCCAGCCGAAGGCTTGGGTCCCCTCAAAAGCCTCGGTCAATGGCTCGATCCCGGGCTCGGTGATATCCACCGCGCGCCCCGTGTGGTGCTCGCTATAACCAGGAGGCGCATTCACCGAGAGAATCTGCGCCACAGTCTGTCCAGCAGCCAGCTTCCTGAGCCAGATCTCCCGCTGGTAGTCCACGCTCCGAAATGCCGACACCAACTGTAACTCCACCCCGTCCGCCAAGGCGGCGCGCTGCATCCCCTTCCATGCACCAGCCGCGCAAGGGGTGAGCCGTTGATCCCTGCCTCGCGAATCCATCCCCACCGAAATCAAATCCTGAACCTCCGCCTGCAAAACAAGCGACCTCTCCCTGACCGCCGCATCCGGAATCCCCAGCCCCTCCAGGATGCAGCCCACCCGCTTTTCGTATTCGGCTAAATTCATGAATTCACTCTCTCAGACCCACGGCGCTCTTCCTGGGCCGCCTGCCGCTCTGTTGACCTCCAGCCGGGAACGGACGTTCATCCAGGCTGGATGGGTCACCCAAAACTCAAAACTCAGCCCCTGAGTCAACCCATTTATTTCTCATGCAACACAATTTCCCGGTGACACCGCGCACCCTTTGAATAGATTTCCCCCGGGCCTTACCCAGTCGTACCCGGTCGGGGCCAAAGACCCGGATGCGACCTGCTAACTCATGCTCTCTGGATCGAATGCGTTTCACGAGCCAACAAACCCTTCGCCTGGCTGCCGGCCAGCCACAAGATACAACTCTTGCAACCTAGGATTGTGATGCAAACCTCCCGCGCTGATCTCGACCTGCAAACGGAAACCTTGACCCTTTCCCCACCCAACTACGACACAGCAGCGACCCGTGAGGCCAGTCGCAGCGTGCTCCTGGTCGATGATGACCAGGCCGTGCGGGGAGTTCTCGTCATGATGCTGGAATCCATGGGCTTCCAGGTGGAGTCCGCTGACTCGGCGGAAAAGGCCCTGGAACTCCTGCTCGCCAAGGCATCCTCCTACGCCTTTCTCCTTTCAGACTTCTCCATGCCCAGCATGAATGGCTGGAGACTCGCGGAAGCGGCCGCGCTCATCCGAACCGATCTGCCGGTGATCATCATGAGTGGCGACGCCGACTCCCAGCTGCATACCCAGGGCCCAAGCTCCTCGACGGCTGGTTTTATCCAGAAGCCGTTCAGACCCACGGAGCTCTCCGACCTGCTCCAGTTTCTGGGGGTCGCGCACGATCCGCAAGGAATGTAAGCACTTCACCCCACCCGCATGCAGCCGCCCTTCGTGGATGCCCATGTTCACCTGGTCGGCAACGGAAGCGCTGAGAGTGGATGCCGGCTGCGTTTGCGGGGTGCCCATCGGTTTCTCGCAAGGTTCATGCTGCAACACGTGGGGTTGCCCCAGAACGCCCTCTCCGCCGACCTCGATAATCTCTTCGTTGAGCGACTGTCCAACCTCGTCCAGGAATCATCGGTTTCTAAAGCGGTGCTGCTCGCGCATGACGAGGTCTATGCCGTGGATGGGACGGTGATGGAGGGCGTGGGATCCCTGTACGTTCCGAACTCCTGGCTGCTCAAAGTCTGCCGCCAGCACCCGCACTTCCTACCCGGTGTTTCAATCCATCCGGCCCGGCCCGACGCGATGGATGAGCTGGAGAGGGCGCTGGAGGGCGGAGCCGCTTTGATGAAGTGCCTTCCCAACTGTCACAACATTGATTGCAACGATCGTCGGTACAAACGGTTTTGGGAAAGAATGGCGGAGGCAAAACTTCCCTTGCTGGCCCATACCGGAGGCGAACACACGGTTCCGGTCGTGCGCGCCGATCTCGCCGACCCTCGCACCCTGACCCTGCCGTTGGAGTGCGGCGTAACGGTCATCGCGGCACATTGTGCGACTCGAAGTGGAATAGCTGACCCCGACTACTTCACCCACTTTGCGGAGATGACCCGACGTCATCCAAACCTCTACGGCGACACCAGTGCGTTCAACCTGCCGATGCGAGGCCTTCACATCCGCAAATGCCTGGAGTCCCCCCTGTGTGATCGCCTGGTCCACGGGAGTGATTTCCCGGTTCCTATCCAGGGTCTTTGGGCCTGGTTACGAGGGTTGATTTCCTGGGACGATTACAGGCGCTGCCAGCGAATTCCGAACGTCATCGAGCGCGACTACCAATTGAAACGAGCCATGGGCTTCGGGGACGCTCACTTCACGCGTGTTCTGTCGCTGATCAGGACTTCAGGATGAGGCGAATGGCAGCGGCGGCTGCAGCGAAGCCGAAGGCGCCGGTCACGAAACAGGCGGATCCATAGCCTGAATCACAATTCAAACGCACCGGCTTCGTCCCCCTCTCAGGCGCACCTGTGGCTGATTCGCACTCAGTGGGCCGGAGACAAGGCTCCGTGGAAAACACGGCAGGAATCCCCGAAGCGCCGCCGGCATCCAGCAAGCCATAATCCTTCCGAAGCCTTGACCGCACCTCGGCTAACAAGCGGTCGTGAGTCGTCAGGGCCAGATCAGCGGTTCGAATGGCACAAGGGTCTTTCCGCCCCCCCGCCCCGCCGCTCACAACCACCGGGATCTTTCTTCGGCAGCATTCAGAAATCAAAACGCACTTGTTACCCACGGCATCGATCGCATCCACCACCACGTCCAGCGGCCCTCTCAAGATCTCATCGGCTGAGTCCCTCGTGAAAAACTCCACCATGGGAACCACTTCACACCCGGGGTGGATGTTGCGGACGCGTTCAGCCATGGCTTCCGCTTTGGACCGGCCGCGTGATGACTCCACAGCGTGGATCTGTCGGTTCACGTTGGTGATGCATATATCGTCCAGGTCCACGAGGACAAGCCGCCCCAGGCCCGTGCGGGCAAGGGCTTCCACGGTCCAGGAACCGACACCTCCAATACCCACCACGGCAACCGAAGCCTGACGAAGCCGAAGCAAACCATCCGCTCCATAAAGTCGTGCAACACCGGAAAACCTGTCATCGGGTTCCATCTCTAACGATTGCATTCAGCTCGGACGATAGCCTCGAAGTATCGGGATGTCGTTCTGAATTTCCATGCCGAATCCCCTTTGGGGCCGAGACCTCCTTGTCTTTGGAACCTGTCGCTGAGTCGGAACAGCTTCTTTTGCACCCTTCCCCGCAGGCTGCCATCGGTGACCGTCACGGATTGTGGACGTCGGCTTGCTGACCAGGATTTGACCGGGCTTTGCTCTTGTCAGTCTGGAACATCGACGGCTAACGTGCGCCCTTTCAATCTATGAACAAAGCGATCCGCCTAAAGCTCTTCATCATGATGGTGCTCCAATTCTTCATCTGGGGAGCATGGCTACCACCGATCTTCGGCTACATGCCGGCCATCGGATTTAATGGCACCCAACAAGCCCTGATTGGCAGTGCGTTCGCCATCGCATCCCTGGTCGGGATCTTCTTCTCGAACCAGTTTGCAGACCGGAACTTTGCCGCCGAGAAATTCCTCGCCTTCAGCCACCTGGTTGGAGGCCTGGCAATGCTCGGCCTGTTTTTCACGCAGGAGTTCAAGATGTTCTTCGCGCTGATGGTCGTCCACTCGCTGTTCTATGTGCCCACCATCTCCGTCACGAACTCCCTCGCCTTCGCCAATCTGAAGGACGCAACGAAAGAGTTCGGCCTGGTCCGCATGGGGGGCACCATCGGCTGGATTGCAGCGCAGTGGCCGCTCTACTTCGTCCTGGGAGGGTTGTCAGGCGATGAAGCCATCCGCGCCACCCGATGGGTCTTCGTCATCTCGGCAGTCTCCTCGTTCATCCTCGCAGGCTTCAGCCTCACCTTGCCCCACACCCCGCCGAAACCTGCAGCCAAGGGCGAGGACAGCCTCGCATGGCTGAAAGCCGTCAAGCTCCTCCGCTTTCCATTCCTGCTCGTTCTCTTCCTCGTGACGTTCATCGATGCAACCATCCACAACGGCTACTTCGTCTTCATCTTCAACTTCCTCGCGAACATCGGCATTGAGCCGAAGTGGATCACCCCGATCACCAGCATTGGTCAGATCGCTGAAATCGTGACCATGGCGTTCCTGGGCGCGGCTCTCGCCCGCTTCGGATGGAAGACCACGATGATCATCGGCATTCTCGGACATGCTGCCCGTTTCGCAGTGTTCGCCTTTGTGCCGGAAAACCACGCCCTCATCATCGCCGTTCAGGTGCTCCACGGCATCTGCTACGCATTCTTCTTCGCCACTCTGTATATCTTCATCGATGCAGCGTTTCCCAAGGACGTCCGAACCAGCGCCCAGGGATTGTTCAACCTCCTGGTTCTGGGTGCAGGAGACCTCGCTGCCAAGTGGATTTTCATCCCTCTCGTTGCGAAACACACCGTAGTGGATGCAGCCACAAACAAGTCTGTCATCGACTACAAGTCCATCTTCCTGGTCCCGACGGGCATGGCACTGGTGGCTGCAATCATCCTGGCGATCGCATTCTGGCCGCCGAAAGATGTTGGGGCCGCGACAGGCGGATCTGCTCCAGCTCACTAACCTCAGGAGGGGACACGTTATGAACCGTCGCAGCTTCATCCACCAAACCGGAATGGCTGGCGCTCTGCTCGCAGTGGGGGGGTGCGCCTCCACATCCGGACGGAGCCCGCTTTTCCAGATCTCCCTCGCAGAGTGGTCTTTCAACAAGGCGCTCTTCGCAAAAGGAGGCATGACAAACCTCGACTTCCCCCTGGTTGCACGTCGCAACTATGGAATCAGCGCGGTCGAATACGTAAATCAGTTCTTCAAGGACAAGGCACGGGACACGACCTACCTGGCCGAACTGAAGCGTCGTTGCGACGGTGAGGGCGTCCGCAGCCTTCTGATCATGTGCGACGGTGAGGGAGCGCTGGGCGACCCGAGCCCCACGAAGCGAAAACAAGCCGTCGAGAACCATCACAAGTGGGTGGAAGCTGCGAAGTTTCTTGGCTGCCACTCCATTCGCGTCAACGCAGATTCGGGCGGGGTGGGCTCATTTGATGAGCAATTGGATCGCGCGGCGGACGGATTGTCTGCTTTGACGGATTACGGAAGCCGTCATGGAATCCATGTGATTGTCGAGAACCATGGCGGTCTTTCGTCCAATGGGAAATGGCTCGCCGGGGTCATGAAGAAAGTGAACAAACCCGGCTGTGGCACGCTCCCGGATTTCGGAAACTTCACAGACTATGACCGTTACCTCGGCGTGCAGGAGCTCATGCCGTTC
>VHDG01000084.1 GCA_016871475.1 Verrucomicrobiota bacterium | reverse complement strand
TCGGCATTGCGCAGGCCCAGACTGTCCCCGGGGGCCGTGGTACCCCGGTGTCCCGTTCCCGTGAGGGAGATGGCCTGTTGCAGGCCGGCTTCGGGGTCCGTGTCCAACAAATCAGCCAGTTTTTCCAATTCGCGCGCGCGTTTATGCTCGCGTCGGGTCTGCAATGAATCCGCCAGTTTGCGGAGCGGGTTGGGGATCCTATCGGAGGATGCCCCAGCTGAGCTGGGATCCGGCAGTTTTCGCTTAAGCCAATCAATCGCTTTCTCTGCCACGCTTCCGCCCTGAAGCTCCTGATCCGGATCTTGGGATTGAGGTTTGAGGAGCTTTGGAGGGTTCGAACCGATATCCTGGGTGTCAGGGCCGAAGAGATCCTCCTGATCAGGGACAGGTAGGAGATTGATGGAATGCAGTTCGTAGGATTCGCTCGAAGAAGTGTCGCATGCCCGGCTCCAGGTCTCCTCCAGCGCTTGGGGAACATCGAGGAGATCCCAGATATGCAGTGCCTGATCCGGGTCAAACGCCAATGTGCCCAGGACCGGATGCATGAAGATGGTCCTATGTTCGCAAAGGCGATCCGCTTCGAGGGGGGTGAGCGGCGGAAGAAGATGCGAGTCGCGGGGAATGAACAGATTCTCTCCCACTTTGATAAACGGAATTCCTGGAGAGGGATCCCTTGGAAGGGTGTTTGTTCGGACAACGGCCCAGACACCGTGTGGAGTCTGGTCGAATTCGTTGCTGGCGATGAACAGCAGAGTGTCCTCGGTGGCCATGTCGGCTCGCGCCAACGATTCCAACCAATCTTCTCCAGAGGTCCCGGGGATGAACCAGGCATCGGGACTTTGCCGCAACTCGGCTTGTTCACTGTGGAGGAGTTGCAGAGTGCAGTTCATTTCATGCGGTGAGCAACCAGTTGCGAATTGCCAGGGCTGTTGAGCGATGATTCACGGTGGAATTGGGTGGAAGCAAGTAGTCCGCACCTCCTGTCATCGAGTGGGAAGTCCAGATCGCTGTCAGCCCGGTGGTGATGACGAGCGAGATGTCGGGATGTTTGCCGGTGAGATCCTGCAGATGAAGGAAGCCTCGTGGATCCATGAATGCCCTTCGGCCCGATCCGAGGTCTGCGGTGGCGTATTTCCAACCAGAGGGGAGTCTTTGAGGATCGCTGAACGGCGTGGTGTGCTCAGGATCCATCGATAAGGTCAGAGGCTCGGACCACGCGAACTCGTTCAGCTCCTCCCGGATCAGAAGCTTGCGCCAGGCCCTGTCTGGTGTTTGCACCCAGAGATTTCGATCTGAGGACAACCTGATGGCGTGGAGCATGCGGTGCGTTCCCATGGGGGCAGCAGGCGGATTTGACTCCAAAGAGCCTGAGATGGCCTGGGCTGTGCAGGAAGGACCTTGCTCCAGCGGCAGCTCGAACATTTGCGAAAACCCCAGATTGGGAACTGATACGGCCAGGCGTCTGCCATCGCGCGAGAAGACAATGTTGCGGGCATGGCTGCTCTGGCTGATGGGAAGGGGAATGCGGATCTGGGAGCCATCCGCGAGCGAGATGACCTGACAAGCCTGGGTAATGACCCAAGGCCCCGGGATTTGATCGCGGTCGAACACGGCTGCGATGCCGTTGCGTTGTATCCACTCAGGGATTCGCACGGGTTCGAACTGGATGCTTTGACCATTCCAGTACGCCGCTGCGAAGGCTGCTCCCGAGCCGTAGAATCGGCCTCGATGCCATGGTTCCGTGGAGGGTTTTCGATCGAGCAAAGCTCCCGTGGGGAGCGAGTAGGCCAGGACGTCCCACAGCCGCGCGATCAGGAGCACCGATCCGCTCCGGAAAGCCGCCAACGCGGGCTCGCCTGCACATAAGTCTGCGACCCGTGGCTCCATCGTGTCGGAATAGCAGGCGAGTCGATTCGGGATCCGTGCACTACCTTCCTTGACGACCACGACCCAGTTTTCCCATTCATCGAGAAACACCGTCCGTCCGCCGGGCAGTTTGCGAGCCATCTGTCTCGCTCCCTTACCGGGTTGTGGGAACACCATGAGTTTGCGTTCCCGACACACGGCGAATCGACGCCCTGTTGCGCTGGGTGCAGTGGAATAGTCAGGAGCCACATCGAGCGGAACCAGCAACGGAGCTGGATCGAGTTTCATGAACGCGGGTACGGCTGGGTCTGAACCCCGGGTCTTGAAATCCTGTGACGCAGTTCTCGAGGCAAGGATCTCCTCCACGCTCAGCTGGCTCCGCGAGCATATGGAGCTGGGGGTAAAAGGAGGTTCGAACAGCCTGAACGAGCCGCGCGCATCAAGCGTGGCGATATGAGTGAGAAGGGAAGCATTCGATTCCAGGCTTTTACGGAACGACGGATCCGCCAGCGCGTCGGGGTGGGTGATCAGAATGCGACGATCACATTTCAGATCCAGGCTGCCTGCCTGGAAAGCCCGCAGCGCTTCCCCGGCATGGGCGTCCAGCGAGGGCGACTTAAAGAACGCACGCAGGCCGGGCTTTGAGAGGAAGTCACATTCAACGGTTGAATGACCTTCGGTACGCCAGCAGTTGAACGTTTCCTTTCTGCTTCCTTGCGCAGCGAAGGCGAGGCAGGCAGCCGCAGCGAACATGCGTGGAAGTCCCCACATCCTCACTCCGGAATCCACGAGCACGGCCAGGTGTCCGATGGGCTCCGACGCGGGAGGTTCCCGACGAAGATAGAGCGCTTCATTCAACGCAATCCGGGCCGAGAGCGTGAGATCATCGTGGGCCAGCTCGCTGAGCAGCAGACGGTCCAGGGGGCCGTGATTGGAGAGATCCGCGGCGCCGCCGGTTGACGGTTCGTTGTCCGCGCTCAACCGCTTGGGAAGCTGGATCGCTGCCATGAGGCCTTTGGCTGCAAGGGTGAGCGACGCAAGGTCTGGATCCGATTGAAGTTCCTCGAGCATCAGCCTTGCCCGGTCGCACGCCGGAACAGCAACCGATGCGGCTTTGAGCTCAAACTCGATTCCTGTTTCCAGGAGCCTTTGGATTTTTCCCTGGGTCAGCCGGGCCGATGCTCGTCCCACCACTTTCAGCCAGTGGCGGTTTTGTCCGTGGATGGGGTGTGCCTCCAGGGGTGTCTCAAGTTTCCATTCTCCTTCGAGGTTGGATGGGACATTTAGGCGGACGGAATCGAACTCGGGCTGCGCAAAGAGCGCATCCATGATCCATAGGCGGGCTTCACTCAACGACGACCCGCTGGTGTGGAGTCCTCGGAGCGCGTGCAGCGCGGTCACTGCTTGAGTGACCTCTTCATGTAACCTCGAGTTCAGTGCATCGCCTTGCCGCTTGTCGGTGATCCACGCGGTCAGAGCATCTGTTTCTCTCAGGATGCCTCGATGCGCTGCGAGGGCCAGTGCCAGACAGGGAAAAGGCGGAAGACCCCGGAGGGCCAGTCGTCGGGTGATGTGCTCGAGTTCGTCCGTGCACACCAGGGTGGAGCCGTCTGCCCATTCCAGTGCATCTCTGTTCGTGCTCCATTTCCAAAGACCAAGCGGATCTTCAACGCAGTATTTGCTGACTAGATCGGAGCTCGTCACCATGCGTGTCTCGCTTCTGTCGGGAACGATTCATGGTTTCCCAGCACTCGGCTGGCTGGAACAAAGCACTCGCCATGAAGCCTCAGGAAAGGGCCTTCTGGCATCCAGATGGAAACCCGTTCTCCTGACGCTTCGAACATCCTCTCGAGAACACCCAGACTGACCTTTGGCATCCAGGAGTATCCGGCTGGAACGGCTACGTTCCCATGGAATGCCCAGCGGGTGCCGGACAGCGGTGGCAGGGGCCAGCCTCTGACCAGCACGCGATCGGCCCCATCCCAGGCGATGGTGAGCGGTTTGAGGCGGATCCTGCTGACCTCAGCGACCCACTGATTCCAGGTGTGTGTGGAGATCTGAAGCAGCGTTGGTCGAACCTCCGAGGGATCCCGGACAAGGCGTAATGGGCAGGTGAGCCGAGTGGGGGACGAGATCCGGGGGCGGGGCATTGTTGGATCGATGAACTCGCTCATGGGGAGCCACCCGTCTTGAGGAACCGACGAATCAGGGAACCGAGAGCCGTTCTGTCGCCATTTTCCATCCGGCCCTTGGTCGAGACGTAAGAGTGCGGGGAGTGCGAGCAGCAGCTTCGTCAGGGCGGGAGTCCGGCCGGGGCCACGAATCCAGCAATCCGGGCCTTGAGCATTGACCTCAACGCCCGGGATCAGTCGCAGTGAGCATGCCGTCCTGAGATCATGCTCGGTTAGCTTGAGTGCCCACTTTCCCTGGGTGTCGGAGTTGACGGAAGTCACGGACATGGTGGAGATGCACGTTGTGGCAGGGTTCGAAGCTAGGGTGCTTTCGATGACTTTTTAGCCCGGGTCCAAAGCTCCTGGATCAACTGCAGCAACCACTCGCGTTTCGGAGTTTCCTTCACCCATTGGCATCGACCTTCAAGAACACCGAGGCGGTCTTGAACAAATGACAGATCCGCTTCGGGAAGGGCGGGTCCGTTGAGTCTTTCTCCCAAGGCCTCCAGGTCCCGGGCCAGGGCTTCCGGATCTGGACCTTCCGAGAGTCGCGAACGGTGGTGGTCCCCAGTCTCCGCCGGCCATCTTGTCATGGCGGAGTTGACCAGTCCGGCCAGGATTTCCTGTTGTTCCCGTGTGTCCCAGATCGATCGCAGGATCCAGAGATCACTGGATCGGGCCTGGAGCCGTCCGCAGAGGAGTGCGCTTGCTGCGATGACGCGTTGCAGTTTGACGGCACGGCGGTCGCTGATGCTGATGCCTGCCTGGCGGATTCGCTCGATCAGTTCCACGAACACGGGGCGAACCTGAGCAAGGTCCACCTGATTGAGCACGGTCTGCAGGGCCTGGATATCCTGAAACCGCAGGGAGGAGCGTTGAGGAGATTGCGTGGATAACTTCGATCCGGCTTCGAGCACGTCCCTGAGCCGTTCTCCTGGGACATTTCCGCACCAGGCCCGCAGGAGGAAACGGTCGAAGAGTGCGCGCAGGGCTTCGTCCTGGGGGAGGTGGTTGCTTGCGCCGATGAACATTTGTGCGGCGAGGGGTCTGGATTCCTTGCCCCGTCGGAACACACGTTCATTGAGGGCGGTGAGCAAGGAGTTGAGAATGGCGCTGTTGGCATTCAGCAATTCATCCAGGAAGACCAGCGATGCTTCGGGAAGCATGCCTTCGGTGTTGGTGATCAGTTCTCCTTCGCGAAGTTTTCGGATGTCGAATGGGCCGAAGAGTTCACTGGGTTCTGTGAAGCGGGTGAGGAGATAATCGAAGGCACGGCCTTCGAGCCGTGAGGTCAGGTTTTGGACCAGAGCGCTCTTGGCGGTCCCTGGAGGGCCGAGAATGAAGAGGTTTTCCCCTGCCACAAGGCACACGCCGAGCAGGTCAATAACCTCATCCTTGCCAACGAAGTCCTTCTTCATTGGTTCCAGGACTTCGGCAGTCAGGCGTGCGGCAGCTTCAGGTACTTTCATGTACGGAAATATTCCCGTGGTCGATCCAAGGAGTTATTCGGATTTCTAGCCCGAAGCTTTACTTTTTCGATTTCTGATTCGAGTTGGGGATGCCTGATAGGCTTCCAGCTATTCATGCCCGGGAGGGCGGCCCTGGTGCTCCCTTGTGTTGTTCACCGAGTTCAGTACCACGGGTTGACCCTTGCCGATCCTCGATCAGGTCACACGCAAGGATCGACTCAGGCAACAATGGGACAGGTCACTAGAGATCGTTACAACGAATCTGGACAGGTGATCTCGGAGAAGGGAACAGCAGGCACACTAAGCGATCTGGTGGTCACCAACCAGTACGACGCCCAGCTGCGACGCAGCATCACCCGGGTTGTGAACACGTCCTCAGGTGGCACGCCTCCAAGGGCTGATGGCAGGGATGCCGATGACCCTGGAACTCGAACTCGGAACCCACAAACTCAACCACCGCCGGCTTCGAGTGCTCGGCGGACAAACCCCGTGTCAGTGTTTTCACGACCCGCAACGACGCGTCCGACTCCACGCCGCCCAAAGGAAAAAGATTTTCAGTGAGCTTTTTGGGCAATACTGGCAGTTTGCCCAATGCATGCCGGAACGAACTCCTCACACACTCACCGCCGCCTGGCGTTGGGTCGTGCAAGACTGGCTCCGCTGCCAGAACTGGATCAAAATCCGGACCAACAACCAAAAAACCGTGTCAACCAATTCCAACGGCTTTCTCTCTCATAATTGATTTTGCACCACACTGAATACAACTTCAGCCACGGGAACGATTTCACGGGGACGTTTTACACGGCACTGTCCGTGAGTGATGTGTTCTTGGTTCGCTCTATCGCAACCGGCCTTGGGAAGGGCTGCTGGAAGGTAGGAAGCCACAGTTGGAGCGCCACCAGAGCTTGGTATGGGCGCACTCGTGAGTCGTTCAAGAACCAGGAAGTGCATCACGCAATTCTGAACCAGAATCAGGGCATCGGAAAATGGTTTCCAGAGTGGTTCAAGAATCAGCCGTGGAATCTGCGCGCAGTCCCAGAAGTGGTAAAAGACGGCGTGCGCTATTCCAGCAAGGATGTTCATTTGGCAATCCACGGAAAGAGCCGGAAGCTCACTCTCAATTGGATTGAGCGTGCGTGGTATGGAACGCCCATCTGGATTGGCGAAGTTGGGGCTTATTTCGGTCTTCGTGCGGAAACCGTGTTCGAGGAGGACTGCACATGTTCTGCGAAGCACGCGGGAAAGACTGTCATCAAGGAGGGCAACAATGAGGTTGTTCTGCCATGAGCATTGATGGCGAACCACGCTTTCCGGCGGTCGTGGTTTACGACGATGGATTGACAGCCTACGAGCTAGGTGACGACCTGATGGTTTGCAGAAAGACCGACCTCAACGCAGGGAGCGCCGGGAAATACGCTCCATCAACAATCGTTGATTCGGACGGCGTCGCGTGGCGAGTAACCGGGGCGGAGAAGCTGCGAGCCGTCGGGCCATTCATGGGCTTCAACCTCTTTTTTAACCCGTCCATGCGCGTGCGGCTTAAGTTTGAAGCTGCGCCTTCGGCAGCAAATCTGGACTGGCTGAAGGGCGAAGTGGTAAAGCGGCTAAAGAAGAAAGACGCGTTTGGAGTGGTGCTTAAGATTGGTGCCACGACAATCGATTCAGATCCCGCGAACGCGCTCATCCCAAAAGTCGAACAAGCAACATCCCCCAGCCAGATCATCAACGTTTTGCTCACGGCTGATTTCCCGGAACGTCAGCGTTGGGAACAGAATCCGGTTAGATAGCCAACGCCGGTGTCCCGCCAAAAGGTGTAAGGAATCTAGCTCGCCTCAGGCCGGCTCGATAGAAGGTCGGCCACCCGCGCCTGCCGCACAGCCCTCGCGCTCCCTCCTACCGCTGCGCGTCATCCGGGCCACACCCTGCGCCCCCTTGCCCCCGCAGCGTGTGTCCCGGCTGCCCCTTCGCTACGTCGGTCGGCCAGGGCTGCTAGGCACTGCCCGCCGTTGGTCGGCGGGCAGCTCCCCGCCGGTCGGCTTGTCACACCGGCTGCTAAATCCGCCTGGCGGCGGGCAGCCGGTGCGCCAGCCCTCAACGGCGGGGAGCAGGTGGCTGCACCAACGGCGGGCCAACCGGAATAGTGGCGCTCGCCGACTCGCGCCAGAGCTTCGCACGTTCGTGAGCCGTGGTAGTAGAAAACAGTGGGACAGGTCATTAGAAGGCGTGTCATCGAAGTCAGCAGTGGAAACTTTTCAGCTGGCTATACGTATCTTGCCAACTCGCCCTTGATCCAGCAGGTTGCCTTCAAAGACGGGACAACGACCCGCATGACGACGACCAAGAGCTACCATTATCTCATCCGTCTTCTGTCGATCTCCTCGATGACAGGAAGCACGAACGTGTCGTCGCATGCCTACACCTACAACGACGCCAACCAACGAACTCGAGCGCAACTGGGCGATGGATCCTACTGGATCTATGAATATGACAAGCTCGGGCAGGTGATCAGTGGGAAACGCTACTGGGCGGATGGCACGCTTGTTCCCGGTCAGCAGCATGAGTACGCCTTTGATGACATCGGGAACCGAACCACTGCGAAGACAGGCGGCGACGCCAGCGGGCAGAACTTGAGAAGCTCGAGCTACACGGCCAATAACCTCAATCAGTACAGCAGCCGGACGGTCCCAGGTTATGTGCAAGCGATGGGAATCGCGAATCCATCGGCCACTGTGACCGTCAACGGACAGAGCACATCGAGGAAGGGCGAGTTTTATCACGTCGAGCTTGCAGTGGGAAACACCTCGGCGGCGCAATATCCGTCGGTTACCAACTTGGTGGTGTTGGTCGGAACCACGAACATGACCAACATCGGCAACATCTTCCTGCCCAAGACAGCAGAAGCATTTTCCTATGATTCGGACGGGAATCTGACGAATGACGGGCGTTGGGTGTACACGTGGGACGGGGAGAATCGGCTGATCCAGATGGAGAGTCAGACCAGTGCCCCGGTCGCATCCAAACGCAAGGTGATCTACACGTATGACCATCAGAGCCGGCTGATCAGCCGGAAAGCTTACAAGGACGTGTCGGGGAGCTATGCGATTCAGAGCGACACCAAGTGGGTTTATGATGGATGGCGCCAGCTGGCTGAGCTCAACGCGACGAGCAACGCCCTGGTGGGCGGGTTCACTTGGGGTTTGGATCTGAGCGGTAGTATGGATCAGGCGGGCGGCATCGGTGGACTCTTGATGTTCGCGGATCAAAGCACATTGACGACGAACTTCTATCCCTACGACGGCAATGGGAACGTGATGGCGTTGGTGAAAGCGACGGACGGAACGAAGTGCGCGGACTACGAGTATGGCCCGTTTGGGGAAGTCATCCGCTCATCTGGAACCGTGAGCAAGACCAACCCGTTTAGGTTTTCGACCAAGTGCCAGGATGAAGAGACGGAGTTGGTTTACTACGGCTACAGATTTTACAATACCTCCACAGGCAGGTGGCCAAATAGGGATCCACTGGGAGAAGTCGAGGGAGCCAATTTGTATCGGTTTGTTCTGAACAGCCCGATGGCGTCAGTGGATGCGACTGGGTTGCGCACCGCTAGCATTAACATCTTCCATTCGAATCTGAACCTCGACAAGTGCATTAAGGACGATGTCAATCGGATCCTTCAAAACTGCATGAAGACTTGTTGCAAGAGTGGCAACAAGGCTCAACTCGACTGGATCGATCTGAAAAACAACAAGAAGGACGATGCTTACCTCGGGGGGTATGATACGGACGATGGCGATGGAGGTTTTAACGTCGGACTCAACGGGAATGCTGGACTCGGCTCAGCGGGTTATACACAAGGATATCAGTCCGCTATTGGTACGAGCAAGATGGAGCAGGGCATTGCAATGCTTGAAGAAGGGAATCGATGCCAGGCTTATGGGACAGTTATTGCCCACGAGGTGCTCTTTAGGGCGGTCTCTCAATCGCTCGGATATGGTCCTGCGGGGTCGGTGGACGCTCTGAGAGGACCACCGGGTGGAAATTTGTCTCCCGGTGCCTGTAAGAAGCTCTGTAAGGCGTTAAAACTGGATTGAGTTCATATGAACTGTGCCTCTCGCAAAAGGACTTCGATGAGCAGTCTGAGGTGGAAGGCCTGTTTGCTTCTCCTTGCGGCCTACGTCACAGCTTACCTTTGTCTCTCTCGGGCGAGTGAGCGGATTCTGAAAGCCGAAGGTGTTGATGGGTTCCTCTACGCCCCAGTGCCGTTGGAGCGAATTGTGAAAAGCCCCGGATGGCAGTGGACGCACCAAGTTTGTGCAAGACTCTTTTATCCGCTGTGGCTCATCGACCATGCTCTCGGTGGTCCGCAAATGGGATTTCTTCCTGCCGACGTACCGGCTCAATCTCCAACGGTGGCCAAATAGGGATCCGATAGCGGAAAAGGGTGGG
>VHDG01000083.1 GCA_016871475.1 Verrucomicrobiota bacterium | reverse complement strand
ACGGGTGCCTATGGGATTCAGGAGCATGGGTCGATGATCGTCCGGGGCCTGCGAGGATCATTCAGCAATATCATGGGGCTGCCTGTGGAACGTCTGCAGAGCCGATGGCGAAAGTTGCCTGACTGGCATGAATTCTTCTCACAACCCCTTCGTCGAGAAAATGGCCGCCGAATACGTCAACGATGAACCCGCCAAGCTTTTTTCAGAGGTGTTACGAGATCCATTTTCGCCTGGTAACCGCCATGCTGGGCATTGGTCTGGGAGTGGGTTCTGCGTGCTCCCTTTTCGCAGCCGCAACGCCCAAGACTTACGAGGTGAAGGGGATCATTCGGGAAGTGGATGCCCCGGCGCGGCAGGTTCGAATCCTTCACGACGAGATACCGGGCTACATGAAGAAGATGGTGATGTTGTTCGACGTCAAGGATGCCAGCGATTTGAAGGCTCTCTCCGTGGGGGATTCGGTAAAGTTCCGCATGCTCGTTACGGAGGATGACGGGTGGATCGAGAAGCTTGAGAAGACAGGGTCTGCCGCAGCCGTTGGTACTCCTGCGCCCAAGCCCGCCCTCTTTCTTCCAACGACGGTTTTGAAGGTGGGGGATCCTCTGCCTGCATTGACTTTTACCAATCAGCTTGGGGAGCCGGTGACTCTTCAGGATCGGAAGGGACAGGTTTTGGTATTCACCTTTATTTTCACCACCTGCCCATTCCCGACGATGTGCCCGCGGATGACCTCGAACTTCAAGCAGACCATCCCGCTGGTTACAAGCAACACGACCGAGGTTACGAGGTCTCATTTCTACTCGATCAGCATTGATCCGACGAATGACACGCCTGCCGTCTTGACGCGTTATGCGGAGGGGCAGGGAGCCAGCCCGGCTTCCTGGACATTTCTCACTGGGGATGAGCAAAGCATTGGACGTTTGGCTCGAGGGGTTGGGCTCAACTACATGCGTGAGGGTGGACTGCTGAATCACAATCTACGAACGGTGGTCGTGGACAAGCAGGGGAAGATTTTCAAGATTCTGACTGGCAACGAGTGGAAACCCGTCGATCTCGCCGGAGCTATTCGTGAGGCAGAAGCTTTGAAGCATTGAATTAGTTCCAGCTCGTCATGCCGAAGGTAACGTTTCGCGCCCACCTCTACATGCGCGGCGCGTGGTGGTCTCCGTTGAAAATGCTGATCGAGCCGCTGCGGTTCCAGATGGCGATCGATGGCAGCCGCGCAAGCTGGAAACCAACGCCGCGGTGAAGGAACTCGTCCTGAGTGCCGAGCCGGTGCATCCCGAAGTTATTGGTGTGGACCCCGAGGTTACACCGCAGACGGGAAGGGCGCAGAGAAGAATTCCAATTCCCTTCCAGAATTCCTCTGCGCATTTCTCGCCTCTACGGTGTAATCCTCCCTCCAACCGTGAGAATCCGCGATCCGTCGTCACCGGCGATCACCTTCACTTTCGCCAACGGCTTCGAGATGCACGGGTGCCGAGCCTGCTCTTGCTGCCGTTGTCATCGTCGGCCTAGAATCCGCCCATGGCCATGGCACAGGACGGTCCGGCGTTTCAACGCCTGCTCGGTGTGGCGGCGCGGCTTGAGTTTCCGCCGCATCACATCAGCCGGCTCATCGATGCCAAGGGACGGCATGAAGTGGAGTTGTCGGCCGCTTTCCCTTTCGCCATCAGCTTGTTTCGATACACGGAGGGCGACATCACCTCGCGGTTGTCCTGGCATCAGCGGCTGGAGCTGCTCCTGCCGCTGGATGGCGTGTCGAAGGAGCGCATGGGGGACAAGGTGGTCGAAGTGGGACCCGGCGACATTCTGGTGGTGGACAACCTGAAGCCCCATGGAATCGCCGATGACCGCGGCATGGATACGCGGGCCATCGTCATTTCGTTCATGCCTGAATGTGTGTTCACCCCGGGCGCCCCTCCTGCGGACTCTGTGCTCCTGACACCTTTCCAACCGCCTGCCGATGGAGGCTTCAAACTGTTGCGCGCGGACTCAAAGTTTGCCGCGGAAGCGCACGATGCGGTGGCGCGGATGCTGCAATAGTATTTCGGTCCGGACGAACTCCATCGCCAGTCCGGGTGCAAGGCGTGGCTGCTGCTGTTGTTGCACACCCTCACGCGCGCGTTTCGCAGCAGCTCCCAGGAACGCGCCAAAGTCCTGCAGGCCCGCATCCGGGCCACTCGCATCCAGCCCGTGCTGGAGCACCTGCAGAAGGATCCGGGCGGGCGGTTGGCGGTTTCCGCGGCGGCGCGGATGTGCGCCACCAGCCCGGCTTCGTTCTCCCGCCTGTTCAAACTCGCCACCGGCATGACGCTGGGCGCGTATGTCAATCGCCTGCGCATGACCCGGGCTATCCAGTTGATCGAGACCACCGACGATACCATCGCCAGCATTGCGCTGGATCTCGGCTTCAGCGATCAGAGCCATTTTAACCGTCACTTCCGCCGGTCGTTTGGCACACGCCCAGTGCTCATCGAGGCGGGCTCAAGGCGGATGCCGGCCAGTGAACGGCGTGATCTCCTCGATGTTCAAGCGTTCCTGTCGGCGCCCTGACCATCGTGGGACCCTGATTTTCAAACCTCCCTCGGGGAGAAACTTCAGTTCGACGCTACGCGATTCGCATGGTCAGCCCGCCATCAATCGTGAACGTCTCGCCGGTGATGTAGTCGTTGGTTACGAGTTCGGTGATGAGGCTGGCGACTTGCGCGGGCGTGCCTTCGCGGTGGAGCGGGATGCGTTGTTCGAGGTTCAGCTTCTTCTGCGCCTCGCTCATGTTCGCGTGAAAGCGCGTGCGCACGACACCGGGCGCGACGCAGTTCACGCGGATGTTGTCGTCGGCGAACTCGCGCGCGAGGGCGCGGGTGAAATGAGGAATCGCTCCCTTCACGACCTGATACGCGATGTTCGTATGCACGGCGCGCAGTCCGGCGGTGGAGGAGACGAGGATGATGGCGCCTTCCTTGCGCGGCTTCATGTGGGGCAACGCGGCACGGCAGAGGTGGAAGATGGCGTGAACGTGGATGTCGAATGCGCCATACCAGTCGTCGGGCTTGATCTCAAGGAGCTTGCCGTTTACCGGGCCGCCGGCGGAATGCACTAGAACATCGAGCGCGCCGAGCTTCTGCACGGTTTCCTCGACGCAACGCCTCGCGTCGTCCGGCTTGGCGCAGTCGGCCACGATGATCTCGCAGCGACGTCCGAGCTTCTGGACTTCCTGCCGCGTCGTCTGCGCGTCGGCATCATCGAAACGCCCGTTGATGGCGACATCCGCGCCGGCTTTCGCGAACGCGATGGCGGTGGCCGCGCCGATGCCCTTGGTGCCGCCGGTGACGAGGGCGATTTTGTTTTGGAGGTTCATAGAGATGGAGCGCCGATTTCCAGATCGGCGTTATGGGAGTTAAATGTAATAAGCATTGCCGAGCCGAGCGCAACTTTTCTTCCGTCACTCACAGTGCACTTCAATCCAGGCGGGAAACTCATTTCCGCGGCAAGGGTATTACTCGCCTCCAGGTTGGCAAGAGGTGGACATGTCAAAATGCGGGTCATGCCCCGAGGGTTTGGTTCGCATCAGTCTGTACGGGTGACGGAGAAGGGCGCATCTCACATTTTCCCGGTGCGACCACCCTCGTAATCGTAATCTCGTAATCGTAATCGGCGCTTGGTCCGCGATGCCAAGGATTCCTTCGTGCAGTCAGTAACTCGAGTTCAGGGACGTGTGATAGCCTTCTAGCTTTTCAGAGTCGAGAGGGTGGTTCATGCGTCCTCGATTACGATTACGATTACGAGGGGAGGGGGACGGACGCGAGTCGAAAAAGTGAGCTGCGCTCGACGGAGAATTCTACCCAGCGTTTAGGTTGACAGAGGTTTCGCCGGTTGAAAGTATGCTTCCTTATCGGCGCGCGTTGGCATCAACGATCAAGCCAGCGCGGGCCCCGTGCCCGAAGCGAGTTTCTAACAAGATCAACTATGCCGAAATTTGCGCACGAAGCGCTGGACCAGGCTGCACAGTCACTCTTCCTTGCGGCGGGTGCTCCTCCGGAAGAAGCGACGTGCGTGGTGCGCCACTTGATCGAGTCCAACCTGGCGGGTCACGATTCCCATGGCTTCCTACGCGTGCCGCAGTATGTCAACGCCCTGCAAACGGGCCGCGTTCGAACCGGCGCGCCCGCTCGTGTCCTCTCGGAGACCGTGGCAACGGCGGTGGTGGACGGCCAAGGCGGTTTCGGGCAAGTCGTCGCCGGGTTTGCGCTGAATCTGGCCGCCGCGAAGGCACGGCAGGTTGGAGTGTCAGCGGTGACCTTGCGCAATTCCTACCACACCGGACGTATCGCCAGTTACACGCTGAAGCTGGCCGAGCGCCAGCTTCTTGGCCTCATGATGGTCAACGCCGGAGGCGGCGGACAATGGGTCGCTCCCTTCGGCGGTTCGGCGCGACGCATCGCGACCAATCCGATTTCCATCGCCGCGCCGTCGGGCGGCCCGTTCCCGATCGTGCTCGACATTGCAACCAGCGTCGCGCCTGAAGGCAAGATTCGGGATTTTTACCAGCGCGGACAACCGTTGCCAGAAGGCTGGGTCATGGACGCCAAAGGCCGCCCCAGCACGGATGCGAGCGTTCTTTACAGCGATCCCGGCGGGGCGCTGCTTCCCTTTGGCGGTCCCGCCGGCTACAAGGGATTCGGACTCGGTTTCATGATCGATATTCTCGCTGGCGCACTCTCGGGCGCGGGCTGCTGTCGTCCAGACGTAGTCGCCGCCCAGGATGGCGCCTTGATCATCGCTGTCGATATCGAGCGGTTTGTGCCGCTGGACACCTTTCGCCAACAAGTGGCCCAACTCGTGGAACACGTGAAATCGTCTCCTCCGGCCCCGGGCAGTCCGGAAGTCCGCGTGCCCGGTGAGCTCGAATTCCGCGAAGAGCAACGACGGCGGCGCGAAGGGATTGATATCGACGAGCGCACGTGGCGAGAGGTGCAGCAGTTGGCGGCGAAACTCGACGTTCCACTGACCGGCGCCTTGTCCGCGGTTGCGAAGCCGACGGCGCCTCTGCTATCCCACCCCACTTAGCATTAACGAATCATTTCAACCACGAATGGAATAAACACTCATGAACACAGAGTTGGAGCGGCTTTCTGCTGGCACCGAATGGGTTCATCAAAGGAAACAATACACATGGAAAAATTGATCATCACGGTCACGTGCGATTGCACGATGGCTTACCCCAGCAATCCCCACAATCCGACGCCCAAGGGCTACGACGAGGTGGCGCGCGAGTACGTGCGCAGCGTGAACGCCGGCGCGAGCATCTGCCACTTGCACGGCCCCTATACGATCGACGAGAAAATCCAGGCAGACGGCACGCGCTTGAGCGATCTCGACATCCCCGGGTGGGCAAAATTGCGGCAGGATATCACCACGCACTGCGACTGCATCATTCAGTACGGGATTGCCAATGGCCGTTTCCCCCAGCGCCGCGAGTTGATGAAGCAGCAGCGTCCGGACATGATCTCGACCTGCTTCAATCCCCACGATGAATGCTTTGATTACGAACCAGGGCGCGAGCCCGTCGAGCTGTACGGCCTGCACAACCGTCCCGAGCTCGAAGAGTATTGTCGCACCACACGAGAATTGGGCGTGACCATCGAGGCAGAGTGCTTTCACTACGGCGGTGTTTGGAATGCCCAGCGGATGGTCCAAAAAGGTCTGCTGAAAACTCCCGTCTGGATCACCTTTTTCCTCGGCTGGCGGGGCGGAAGTTACACCCCACCGACCGCCGAGGCGATGTTGTTCAATCATCATCACCTACCGCCGGGATTCATCTACAACACCAGCGTCATGGACCCGGTCGAGCAGTGGAAAGTTCTGACCACGGCGATCATTCTCGGCGGCCATGTGCGCGTCGGCATGGAGGACAATCCCTTTCTGCAACCCGGCGCCTATGCTCGGAGCAACGCCGAGTTGGTCGAAAAAATCGTGCGAATTGCACGCGAACTCGGGCGCGAAGTGGCCACGCCCGCCGAAGCGCGTCGCATCATCTGGCCCGACGGCAAACCCGGCGCCTAACCCGCGTGATTTACGCTGAACCGTCCTGCTCTCGATCCTATGCCTTGCATCAACGCCGTCAGCTTTCACCAAGACCCGTTCCCGGAGTCGATTTGCCGCAAGGTCTGCGACGCGGGGTTCGACGCGCTGGAAGTTTCGCGTCCACCGTTTTTTGAACGGTTTACCACAACAGGCACCCGCAAGGTCTTCGCGGCCTACGCCGCGCGAAACGGTTTGCGGCTGCGCGGATTTGATTGCTGGGTTGAAGTGGAACCGTACCGTGCCCGTGCCGAAACGCTCAACGGCTTCCGCGCGGCGATCGCCTTCGCTGCCGATCTGGAGCTGGGCATGATCATCTCGCATGATCCGTGGGCACACGTGAACCAAGACCGTAGCCCAACCGAATGCCTCCGCCAAAACATCGCGCTCTTTCAGGAAGTCGCCGATCTTGCGGCGGCTCGGCAACTCCGGCTCGTGTTCGAGCCGCACCCTGACACGCTCAGCATGGACAATGCGTGGGCCATCGATTTTATCGACGGTCTCCAGCGACCCAATGTGGGTTTGCTATACGATTGCTGCCATTACGGCGTCGGCCAGCCCAAGACGTATCTCGAGGCGATCACCACGCTCGGTCGGCGCATTCAGCACATTCATTATTCCGACGGAGACCGGCGCACCTACGCGCTGCACTTGCCGCTCGGCGATGGAGAACTCGACCTGCCCGGAGTGGTCGCCGCGTTGAAGTCGATCGGCTTCCGCGGGACGCTGACGAACGACATGTACAATTATCCCCTGCTCGAAGAAGGCGCGCGCCGCAATGTCGAGAAGCTTCGCGAAGTCGAGCGGGCGCTGGGAATTTGAAATGAAAGCCGCCGTTCTTCACGCCATCCGCACGCCGTTCCGCATTGAAGAGGTGCCGGTGCCCACTCTCGGACCGGACGATGTGCTGGTCGAGACGCACACGTGTGGCATCTGCCGAACCGACCTGCACATTCAAGACGGCCTGGCCTACGTTCCGCGCCTGCCGCACGTGCCGGGTCATGAACCTGCCGGAGTGGTCGCCGCTGTGGGAGAACGAGTGGAGGGAATTCGCGTCGGGCAACGCGTCGTGCCGCATCTCTTTTTGACCTGTGGGCGCTGCTCTTATTGTCGCACGGGCCAGGACGCGCAATGTTCGGACTTGGGCGGCGTGCTGGGCGTGACTGCTCCCGGTGGTTTCGCAGCTTTTTTCCGGTCGCCGGCCCGCAATCTGTTGCCCCTGCCTGACAAGGTCTCGTTTGAAGCCGGCGGCCTGGTGAGCTGCGCGGTGATCACCGCTCTGCACGCCTTTCGTCGAGCGCGCGTCACGGCGAACGAGGTGGCCGTCGTCCTCGGCGCTGGAGGCATTGGCCAAATCCTGGTGCAACTGCTCCGTTCAGCCGGCGCTCGAGTGGTCGTGGTGAGCCGGTCGGTGGCGAGCCTCGACGCCGTCCGCCAGGACGGTGCGGCGTTGGCCTTGGCGTTGAACGCGCCGGATGTCATCGAGCAGGTCCGCAGCTTCGGGGACGGCGAAGGCGCGCATTGCGTGTTTGAATGCGTGGGCGTTGCGGCGACCATGAAAACCGCCGCCCGCATGGCGCGTTGTGGCGGTCGCATCGTAGTCATCGGCGAGGAACCGGAGTTTCCCGCCATCGACACGATTCAAATCGCCCAGCGCGAACTTGAGATCATCGGCTCTCGCAACGGCTCGGTGCAGGATGCCGCGGATTGCCTCGCCTTGCTGGCGTCCGGCGTGATCCGTCCGCCTATCGCCCGCCGATTGCCGTTGGAGGAACTAAATGACGCACTCGCTTTGATGCGGCGCGGCGCGGTCAGCGGGCGGATCGTGATTCAGTTGAAATAATCCTAAGTGAGTTTCGCGAAACCTTGCGGACAACTTGAGGCGCCCCGTTGTTCTCCTCTGGCGGCCTGAGCCCGGAATTCCGGTTCCCATTACCGATCTCCGGGTGATGGCGGGCCAGGACTCCCCCCTTGGGCGGCCTCGGAGGCCGCCCAAGGGGGGAATCCTGCATCCACGAGATCTCACGGAACCGTTCACGGAACCGTTGAAGGGGATTCTTATTGTGGCAAAGCCTCGGAACGGGCAGGGTCCAGCCCAGCCGTGAAAAAGCAAATTCCTATCAGTTTTACTTTGAGATGCACATCGCTCTTGGCCGCGCTCGTTTTGCTAGGAATCACAGCTCCCTTGCGTGCCGACGTCTTCAAGATGCCGCCCAACTTGAAGAGTCTTGAGTTCGTGGAAGTGGGCGATCCCGGAAACGCGCCGGACCAGAATGGTTTTGGCGCTGTTGCCTATCGCTATCGCATCAGCAAGTACGAGACGACAGCCGCGCAGTGGGTCGAGTTCGTGAATGCCAAAGGCCGATCCGATCCAAGCGAAACCGGCCTGTGGTCTGAGAACATGACCCGGGAGGATGGGGCTGACAAAGACCCACGCTGCGATATTCGCCGCGCGGGCAAGGTAGGGAGCTTTGTGCATACAGTTGCGCCGGAGTTCGCCAATCGCCCGGCAAACTATGTTAGCTTTTTGGATGCTTGCCGATTCTGCAATTGGCTCCACAACGGCCAAGGTGATGGAGACACCGAAACAGGCGCCTATACGCTCCGCGATTACAAGGGATTCGATGGTCGCCGAATTCGGCGTAACCCAGGAGCGAAGTATTTCGTTCCGACGGAGGACGAGTGGTATAAAGCGGCCTATTACGACCCTAATAAGCCAGGGAGCCCAGTTTACTGGAAGTATCCGACGCGCAGCGATACAAAACCGAGCCGCGACAAGGATTCCGCCAATGCGGCCAATTGGTACAGGGATAGCTATCTAGACCCTTACTTCCTTATCGAGGTCGGTTCGTTCCCCCAAGCGCTTAGCGCCTACGGAACGCTTGATCAGGCGGGCAATCTCGCCGAATGGACCGATGGATTGAATCCTCCCTTTTTGCGCACGCTGCGCGGTGGGGCATTTAACAGCGACGACGCGGGACTGAACATACCCACCCCAAACCACGCTTGGTCGTCCATATCCGACGAGAGTGCTGTTGGCGTACGCATCGCGGCCGAGGTTCCGGGTTCACCGATTCCCACGCTCGAAACGAAGTCGGTGGCAAGCGAGTCGGCGGTGGTCGACTTTCCCCGCCGCCCGTGGCGTGATCCCCAAAACGGAAAACCGTTCTTTCCCCTGGCCTGGTTCAGTCACACGAGCAACGAAGCAGACCTTAATGAACTGGCACGGCAAGGAGCCAACTTGATTCTCGTGGTGGACGGCCACGCCGATGTTGAGACCGAGGAGGACTTCAAGGAACTCACGCCAAAGATGGTGGAGTTTCTCGATCAGGCCCACAAACGTAACATTCGCGTTTTGATCCAAGCGGGTAACCTTCAGGAAGCCCAAAGCGACAACAACGCGGTGGCGATCAAATGGCTACAACAGTGGGTGATGGCCATCCGTAACCATCCAGCCTTGTTTGGTTATCAACTGTACGACGAACCGGAGTATCGCGTGGGGGCTGGAATCGGGGTCGAGGAACGGCGGAGTGTGCACAAATTCGTGGATAGCTTCGTGCGGGCGCGCGAGGAGTTGCGCAAATGGGATCCCAATCCGCATCGCATGATTTCCGTCGTTTTCAATCTTGTTCCGTTATCGACCTGGACTGAGTTCCTACCAGCATTGGATTCGTTTCAGGTCGACCGCTATCCGCTCGACGTCGAGCAGGCCTACTTCGGGCATCGCGGCGATTGGGGACCGCTGATGATGGCTTGGTCGATGGCGCATGGCGCAAACGCTTTGAAGGATCATCCGCACCTCAAGAACCCCGCGCCATGCATGCAAGGGGTTGGTCAATCCTTCGTGGATGGCAGAGGCAATCCGGTCTGGCGG
>VHDG01000082.1 GCA_016871475.1 Verrucomicrobiota bacterium | reverse complement strand
GAGCTTCCTGGCTTCGAGCTGGGTCAGTTCGGCAATGAGTGCATCAACCGTACGTGCCGGTGTCCGCTTGAGATAGCCTGCGACCACTGTTTCGGAATCCGGGTCGTCCAAAGCCCAGTCCTGATGGAAATAAGCCCCAAGAAACGCCTCGAGTTTGGGGAATGCACTGTTACTCATAACTCGGGATATCCTGTCAGAATTCTCCATCCCCCTGCAAATCGCTTATCACGCACAAGGACCAACCGCGTGCCATTCGCATCCCGCGCTTTCGTTGTCCCTCTTGAGATGGAAATCCCGACAGGAGCCGTGGCGCGGTGTGAGATCACCAATCGATCTTGATCGCCTTTGAGCCATGCCGTGATTTTTCTCTGGTTTGATGCGATGCAGGCCGAAACCGAAGCGTCAGCAACCGGCCGATCCGTGAACGATGATGCGGCGGAGATCCGTGTCTCAGACTGGAGACGCCGTCGAAGTTGTTCTTCGGTCTTGCCAACGTGCCGTTCCAACAGGTGACCACCCGCCTTCTCATGAGCATCCAGACTTCCGCCGGGGATCCCGGGGTTCGTGGCTTTCCTTTCAACGCCCGGGCTTTGCGTCTCAGCTGTCGTCGGAGAAGCACCTTGACTGCTCAAAGTCAGGGTCCAGATCAGGAACAGAGGGGTGAGGATGATGCGCAAGGCCTGCTCGAGGTTCTTGAGGGGCATCCAATCTTGAAACTTCAGGCGATTCACGCTGATAGAATGTTCGAAACATCCCGAAAAACAAGGAAAGGGTGTTGTTTCAGGTCAGATGGACGCCAACAATATCCCTTTGAAACGTTGATGCGCGAAGGCATGCTGCGCCGGCCGCGAGGCTTGTAGTCTTTGTCGCGCCCCGAGCGGAGACCCCGCGCGTTGTTGATCGCCCGTAACTGGTGACCGCCCCTGCAGAACCATCGTCAGATGCCACTCCTGCCAAATCCCTGGCAGGAAGGCTGTATCATTCAGCCGTCGTTTGGTCCTGGGCTTCCCAGGGACTCAGGCTGGCTTCGGGGTTGATCCTGCTCCCTCTGGCCTGGCGTTTCCTGGGCGATCGGGATCTTGGCATGTATTGGCTGTTCCTCAGGCTGATGGAGGTGACCTGGGTGCTCGATTTCGGATTCAGCGCCTCGCTGGCTCGCTTCGTTTCCTACGCCGCTGCCGGAGCTCGTGAACTCCAAAGCGAGGGCGTCGCACCCACCCAGGCCGGAAATCCTCCGAACCTGCCTCTCCTTTGGCAGCTGGTCGGGACAGCGCAGGCCTTGTATCGACGCCTTTCGCTTCTGGCCCTCGTGCTGCTCGCCACCGGAGGGAGCGTTGCCATTGGTTTGCATGTCGCTGACACCTCTCAGCCCAGGATCACATGGATTGCCTGGATCCTGGCGGCCCTGTCTGCGGTCCTCGAACTCTATGCCGGATGGTGGAACAACTACCTCCGGGGAATGAACGAGGTGAGGGTCAGCGCCATGATCCAGACGGGCGCTCTAGCGGTGCGGTTGGTGATCGCCGCAAGCCTCTTCTTCTTCGGGGCGGGGCTGCTCGCACTCCCCATCGCGATCCTCATCTCCAGTCTGCTCCAACGCTCCCTCGCGCGACATCGGGCGATCCAACTCCTGGGAAATCGTCCTTCCAACTTGGGTCAGCCTCTCATCGCCAAACTCTGGCCAACAAGCTGGAGAATCGGGGTCCAATACCTCAGCAACTATGTCGCCACCCTGTTGATCACCCTGCTGTGCGCTGAGATTTTCCGGCTCGAGGGCTATGCGGCTTACGACACGTCGCTTCGGCTTGCCGCAATCGCCCAGGCGGTTGCAGGTGTGTGGGTGTCAGTGAAGTGGCCCGTGGCAGCCCATGGATTTGCAAGACATGATCTGGCATCGGTCCGACACCTTCTCCTGCCCCGGTTCTGGTATCAGAATTTCACCTATCTTGCATGTGCCGCGGCGCTGGTTCTGGGTGGACCCTACCTCCTCGCAATCCTAGGAACCGGCAAGCAGCTGCTGCCAACCATGTGGTTTGTGATCATGCTGGTGCATGTGTTTTTCGAGATGCAGATGAATTTCTGGACCACTCTTGTCTCTCTCGAGAACCGGGTCCGATCGATGCCTTCGGTTGTAGTAACCAGCGCGATGACAGTGCTTGGCGTGGCGGGATTTCTTTTCTCGGGAATGCAGAGTTATGGAGCGCTGGTGATCCCACCGGTCCTGGCCTACATGGTTTTCCACAACTGGTACTGGCCATGGAAGGGAGCCAGGACCCTCGGGATGCATGTCAGCGGCCTTCTGATCCCCACCCAATGGCGCTAGTGTAGCGTCCTCCATCCGTCCCTCACTTCAACTCCGGAGGCAGATTGCCATAGGCCCATGCCGCACGAAACGGGGGAGCCGGCGGAGCTTGGGGCACCGGGCCGGGGGTGAGCTCGTTCGCCAGCGCAATCCCAGCATCAGCCATTTGACGGCCAGCTGAGACTTCGAGATTGCTGTAGGCACTGAGGCGCGTCTCGTAGCCGCCCCCGTTGGGCCCCATCGCTTCCTCTGTCGGCACATAGCCCACAATGCCGTTCGCCAGCTCAACCGGAAACGTGAACGGAAACTTGCTGCCTTTCTTGATGTCGAGACCGTACTGGACGAAGTACTCGGCCGGGTTCGACACAAAAACAATGGGGCCAACCTGCAGCGCCTGCACCTCAACCTCCACCTCGGGCCGGGCCTTCATCATCGCGTCCAGCAACAGGATCTCCTTGGCGAACGTCCACTCCGTCGTACCCGCTTTCTCCGCGCCCTGCTGAACGAGTTCGAGGGATCGTTGGATCTTCTCAGGAGTCGGCGCCCGACGCTTGATCTTCCACACCCTCTGTCGCACATCCACCGGGAGATCACGGCCTGCCCCCTGGCGTATCAGAAGCAGCGTCTTGAACGCTTCTGCACCCACCCGTCCGCCCACCCGCTCGCACCACTCCTCAGCCCCCGGGTTCTGGAACTTGGTCAGGTTGTCCACCTGCGTGATATCGCCGGATGCACCTTGAAGAAAAACCACGGGCAATGAGGGGTCGCCCGTGGCTCCCCGCAGGGTTTTCTCCATCGACCAAACCCAGTTTGCCGAGATGCCGCCGGGATTGGTGGTGGCGTGACAGGCGAAGTTCACCACCACGCCGAGCAGGCGTCCTTTCAGGTCCCAGACGCCCACCGTCCCAACCTGCGGGTCGATAGGCCCCGCATACCCGACAATCTCAGGATTGCCTGCCCCGGGGTGCGAAAAGGTCAGGCCGCCTTTCATGCGGAGGCGACGGTTGAACGCGACCTTGTCCTCGTGCCCGAATCCTACGGCGAGCTTCGCATCAACCCGCCCTGCGTCGGCCGCGACAACCGCTTCCACGATCTGCTTCCTGAGCGTCAACATGTAACCGGGGTTGGAGACGATGGTTTTGTTTTCGACCAAGTCCTTCACGAGAGGCGACGCGTGGTCGAAGTCGCCCGGCTCGTTCATCCCGATTGGACCGGAGGAATGCGAGTGAGAGGCTCCGATGAGAATGGCGTTGGAGGGCAGTCCGCAACGGTTCTGGATCTCAGCCCGCACTTCCTGCACGAGCGAGCGTGTGACGAGAAGGATGTCCACGCCTACCAGCGCAACACGCTGCCTGCCGTCGCTGAACACGGCGGCCCGGACCTTGCATGCATCGTGGAACACGCGGTGGTAATCCTTGCCATAACCTCCGGGCGCTTCCATTCCCAAGGCCGGTGTGATGTCACGTTCAGCGAACCCTGCCGTGAAGGCCGGAGCGGGAGGAGTGCCGGCCGGCGGGGCGGCAGCGGACGCGGACAGAATCAGCAAACCCGATATCCAAGTGGCAGCGAGCATTAGCGCGTGGTTCATGAAGAACTTCTTGCCACGGTATTGCGACCGAGTCAGCCGCTTTGTTTTGTACACAAAGCTGCCGAGACGGACCAGATTCCAGATTCGGACCGGGACAGGAAAGGTGATCAGACGAATGAAGACTGGATTGGCAACGATGACCGATGCCCAACCAGATCCTGAGGATCCCCACCCACCCACCCAAAGAAGTTTCCCTCAGATTCGGGGTTCCGCAGATGAGATCTCCAGAAGTCGGTCCTCAGTCTCTATCTGTGAAGTCCTGAATCTGTGGGAAACCATCTCGGCCTCTGAGCTGCGCGTGACCCTGATGCGGGCAGGACGCCAGCGCTCCCAGGCTCTGACATTCGCTCTCCACGTAACGAGCATCAGCGCGAGAATTACTGGTCTTTGGGTTTGACCTCTGGTCCTGGGCTGCGACACGGTTGCCGCATGAAACTCCGCCCACTCCTCCTGTCCGCGTTCGCTGCCGTTGCCGCCCTGGCCACCGGTTGCGCCACCGGTCAGCACAACAAATCCACCATGGCCGTTTACGAACTCCGGATCTATCACATCGCTGCAGGCAAAACCGAGGATCTTCACAACCGTTTCCGCAATCACACGCTCAAGCTTTTCAGCAAGCATGGCATCGAGAGCATTGGCTATTGGATGCCTTTGGACGAAAAGGATCAGCGCCTGCACTTTCTGCTTCGCTATCCCAGCCGCGAGGCCCGCGAAGCATCGTGGAAGGCATTCGTGAGCGATCCTGCCTGGCAGGCAGCCGCAAAGGCCAGCGAGGTCAACGGCCGGCTTGTCGAGAAAGTCGAGAATCCGTTCCTCGTCGAAACCGACTACTCCCCGGGTGTGAGAAAGGGAAACCTCTCCAAGGGCGGTGTCTGGGAATTGCGCGACTACACGACACCGTCGGGGCGGTTGCCGAATTTGGATTCCCGCTTTCGTGACCACACGATCGCTCTCTTCGCGAAGCATGGCATGGGCAACCAGGGTTACTTTCACCTGATGTCCGATCAGGTGGGTGCCGATACCCGGCTCCTGTATTTCCTCACCCACAAGTCCACCGAAGCGGCCAAGGCTTCGTTTGGCGCTTTCGGGGCAGACCCCGCCTGGAAGGCGGCTCGTGAGGCCAGCGAAAAAGTCGCCGGCGGATCCCTGACAATGCCTGGCGGCGTGAAGTCGCTGTTCCTGAAACCGACCGACTATTCGCCAACGAAGTAAGACCTCGGAAACCGAAGCTGGCTTTGACCCGAGCCTCTCAGGACAGCCGAAACGGATTCGTCAGCTTCGCCATTGCAGCGCCTGCTCCTGGGTTGTGTATCGGATGAAGCCTTTTCCTCCGGGCCGTCCATTCCCGGACTCTTTCCATCCTCCAAAGGGGAGGGTGGAAGGAGAAAAGGTTGTGGGGAGATTCATGTAGACGTTCGCCACATCAACATCTGCTGCCACCGCACGAAAACATTCATCGGATCGGGTGAACACCGAGCAGGTGAGTCCGTAGGGAAGGCAGTTCAGGTCGGAGACGGCTTCTTCCACTTCGGTGAAACCCTGCACCGCAAGCACCGGCGTGAAGATTTCCTGACAACAAAGCGGGCTTGCCGCGGCAGCTTCCCGCGATCCCATCACGGCCACACCCGGCGTCACATAGTGGCCCCGCAATCCGCCCGCTTCCTCCAACCCCGAGCCGGGGATCACCCACTTACAACCCTCCGTCAAACCGCACATCCAACGATGTCGCTCCCATGCCTTCCGGTCCACGACGGGTCCCAGCCTCGTCTCCTCCTCGATGGGATCTCCCGGGACCCACTCCGCCAGCGCAGAACGACACGCATCCAGAAAATCGTTGAGCAGTGATTCGTGCACCAACGCCCTGCTCGTGGAGTTGCATCTCTGCCCTGCCGTCAGGTTCATCCCTTCAACGACAGCCCTGGCCGCGACCCCGATGTCCGCGTCGGAAAGGATCAGCGCCGCGTTCTTTCCTCCCAGCTCAAGAGCCAGGTCCTTCGAAAAATCGTCCGCGAGCAAGCGGGCAAGGTTGCGTCCTGCGGTGGAGGAACCTGTGAAGCAAACCGCGCGAACACGAGGGTGTGAACAGAGCTGGATGGCAACCTCTGCGCCTCCC
Organism: Verrucomicrobiota bacterium; assembly: GCA_016871475.1. GTDB lineage: Bacteria > Verrucomicrobiota > Verrucomicrobiia > Limisphaerales > UBA11320 > UBA11320. The sequence goes on along the minus strand of VHDG01000082.1, from coordinate 3,959 downwards.
TGCACGACTTGAAAGACCCCTTCCGGCAATGCCGCTGACATGATCGCCCCGTATTTCGCGCCGACATGGGCTGCCAAGGGCGAGGGTTTGAACAACACCGTGTTTCCCGCGAGCAGGTGCGCGATCGCCGCACCATGGCCCAGATGGATCGGAAAATTAAACGGAGCCACGACTGCAGCGGCCCCACGAGGTCGCGCCCTGACCTCAGCCGGGTGAGGACCTCCTTGGACCGTGCGGGCTGCGAGATGGAATGCAGCATCCTCGAAAGACAGTTCAAATTTGGCCAGAACCGCCGCCAGTTCACCCCTTGCTTCCCTGATGGGTTTTCCCACCTCGATTGAGATGAACTCCGCAAGTTCGTCTTTGTTCTTTTCGATCCCGGCAGCCGCTCTCCGGAGACACTGAATTCTTTCGGTGAGCGGGGTTACTCGCCAGAGACGAAAAGCTTCGTGCGCACGATCGACCATCGGGCCGGGGTCGCTGCGGTGGATCTCATCCAACTCGAGATCAAGATTCCCGGGGGAACGGATTCTCCAAACTAATGAGTCAGATGCCATAGATCTCCTTGGCTGCTTTGAAAGTGTTCACGTGGATCTGCACCACTTTGGACAGATCCCTGGTGTAGCCTCCGGCCAGGACCCAGGCGATGGGGATTCGATGTTCCCAGGCAAACCGGAATACCCACCTGTCACGTTCTCTTAAATCCTCGATCTCAAGAGAAAGAGGCGAGTAGGGGTCCTCGCGATACGGGTCGGCTCCGGCCTGATAAAGCAGAAGGTCAGGAATCCCGTCCGCAACCAGCCAGGGCAATTGAGCCTGCAGAGTTGATAGGAGTTCGGATCGTCCACTTCCGGCGGGAAGAGCAGCAGATCGATGATTCCAACCATCGGAGTGCCGCATGACTGAAACATCGCGGAAAGCCTGGTTGTCGGCGTAGTCGTTGCCGTAGATCGAGAGCGCCCGCATCCAGGGACGGGAGACAACGAGCGAGGCGGTTCCGTTGCCGTAGTGAAGATCGAGGTCCAGCACAGCGGCGGTGCGAATGCGACCTTTGGCTCGCAAGACCTCGGCGGCAACCACAAGGCCGTTGAATGTGCAAAAGCCTTCTCCCCTGAGTTCGTGCGCATGATGAAATCCGCTGGCGACTGCCGCTGCGACTCCGCAGTCAAGCGCCTCGGTGCCAGCTGCCAGGACAGCTCCATTCGTGAGGCAAACGGAACGGTAGAGTTGAGGGCTCCAGGCAAATTTTTGGGACTGTGCGAGTTCGCGCGGGGTTCCGGTGCGCACGGCGTTCACGTAGTCGCGCGAATGCACCCGCAGCAGATCGGGGTCGGGGATGGGTTCGGGAGAGCGAAGAACTGTGCCCAGGCCGGCAACAGCCTGGGCCACATCCGCAAACTTGCGCATGGGCATGATGGCATCATGGCCCAGCGGCGCGGCAAAGTCCGGATGATGCCAGGCGATGATCGCCCGCGGTTTGGATTGGCAACCCAAGCTCATCTTGCGTATTTCATCGGCATGCCGCCGATTGCATTGACCCTGGGACATTCCCCGGATCCAGACGACGCGTTCATGTTTTATGGACTCGCCAAGGAACTCATCCCTTCAGGGGAGTTTCGCTTTCAACACATCCTGCAGGACATTCAAACGCTGAATGAACGCTGCGGAAGGGGCGAACTGGATATTTCAGCCGTCAGCATTCATGCGTTTGCGCATCTGAGCAAAAGCTACATCCTTCTGCCCTCAGGTGCCAGCATGGGGGATGGCTACGGGCCCATGATCGTGGCCCCCCGTGCCCTGTCCCGATCCGAATTGCTCCAACGCACCATCGCCGTGCCCGGCAAACTCACGAGCGCCTTCCTGGCCCTCCAACTCTGGCTCGGCAAGCCTGCCTCGGAGTTCAAACACGTCGTCGTCCCTTTTGACCAGATCTTCCAGGCCGTGCGGGAGGGTCGGGCAGACGCCGGGCTGATCATTCATGAAGGGCAGTTGACCTACCGGAACGAGGGGCTGGAGTGCTGCGCGGATCTCGGAGCCTGGTGGAAGGAAACCCAAAACGGACTCCCTCTGCCCCTGGGAGGAAATGTGATTCACCGAAAGTTCGATCCGGCAGTGAGGAAACAGATTTCGGACATCCTGACACGCAGCATTCAATTCAGCCTGGACCACCGCAAGGAAGCCGTGGCCCATGCGCTACAATATGCCCGGGACATGGGCATCGATCTCGCAGACCGGTTTGTGGGCATGTATGTGAACCACTGGACTCTCGACTACGGAGAGAAGGGCCGTGAATCGATTCGGCGTTTTCTCACGCAAGGCTACGAACGCGGTCTGGTGCCGGTAAAGCCAGAGATCGAATTCGTGTAGGTCTGCGTTTGAACTCCCTTCCAGGCGATAATTCTTGCCTTGAGTCTGGCTGCGGCAAAGGGTCCGCCCATGGCTAAATTCGACATCATCGAGCAGGAAGGCGTACGACTGATCAAAGTCACACTCGCGAACGAAATGGTGCGGACCGAATCAGGCGCACTTTATTACATGCGAGGGCCCATCACGATGGAATCCAAGGCTCCATCGATCGGCGGCTTCTTCAAGGCCGTGGCTACGGGAGAAACCATCTTCCGCCCCACTTACACCGGATCCGGCGAACTTTTTCTGGAGCCTTCGCTGGGCGGGTTCCACGTGTTCGAAGTCGGCAACAGCGAGTGGATCCTTGAAGACGGTGCTTACTGGGCTTCCGAGAGCACTGTCACGGTGGATATCCATCGCGAGAAGGCGCTCACCGCCTTCAAGAGCGGCGAAGGTTTTCTCGATTTCCAGACCAAGCTTGGAGGATCGGGCAAGGTGGTGTTGAACGCACAAGGCCCCGTGGAGGTTGTTCAGCTCCAGAACGACAAACTGGTCGTGGACGGCCGTTACGTCGTCGCCCGCCAGTCCTGCATTCAATACTCGGTTCAACGCGCCGCGAAAAGCCTCCTGGGCAGCGTGACATCGGGCGAGGGCCTGGTGCGAATCTACGAAGGATCCGGAACTTTGCTCATGGCTCCCATCCCGTTCTGGCGTCATCGACTCCACCAAAGCCTGGCAGCGCTCGGATCACGCCAATCAGGCTAGCCCTCCCGCAGGTTGTGGGAAGGAAGCGACGATATAACGTCCGATGCGAGCGATGCCGGATGCGATCTGAGCTCTGCATCTGTGCTGCCATTGACGAGTGCCGGGCAGCGACATCCCCGCGCACTCATGTCGTCATCCTGATGCATCAGCGGGAGCGAGTTCGCACCACGAACACAGCGCGGCTTGCCCAACTCACGATTCCTGGCTGCGAGATTCGTGTCAGGGGTTTGAAGGATGCTCCGCTCTCGCTGGAAGGTTTGGGTGGAACGTCCAGGCAACCTCTCCTCCTTTTTCCCACCGAGGACGCCGTCGAGCTGAACGAGAGCTTTGTCAGGCAGCTGACTCAGCCAGTTCAGCTGATTGTGCCTGACGGAACCTGGGGGCAGGCTGCGAAAGTCACCAAACGCGAGCCCGGACTGGCAGGAGTGCCCAGGGTCAAACTTCCCACGGGATCGCCAACGCAGTACGGGCTGCGTCGGAGTACAAAGCCCGAAGGCCTTGCGACCTTTGAGGCGATTGCAAGGGCCTTGGGAATCCTGGAAGGAGGCGAACTACAAAAGCGGCTGGAGGCAGTTTTTCTGCTCATGGTCGAGCGCACCCTGCGAAGCCGCGGTGGGGCGTGTCATACCCCGTTGTAGGACAGGACCCGGCTAGAAGTTGAAGGTGCGTTCGGGGACGTGAACTGTATCGAAAGGTTTGAGGTAAAAGACGTCCTTGGCACGTCCGCTGAGCACCTTCTTCATGTCCACTTTGTGGCTCTTCTGCTTGCCTTCCTCCACCCGAAACACCACGACGCCGCTGGCCTTGGCGCGGTTCGGATCCATCCCGCCCGCTTCCATGATGGCATC
>VHDG01000081.1 GCA_016871475.1 Verrucomicrobiota bacterium | reverse complement strand
GTCATCATGACCTCGCAGATCCCTTCGTACAAAGCGGCACGCTTCATGTCTTCGCCATCAGCGGACTGCACATCGCGCTGATCGCCTGGATCGCCGTGGAGGGATTCCGTGCGGCCGGACTGAGGCGTCGATGGGCCGGGCTCACCGCCCTGCCTCTCCTATGGACATACGCCTGGGTGACGGGCGCGCAGCCCTCGGCCATTCGCTCTGCGGTCATGATGACGGTCGTCACCATCGGCTGGGCATTGGAACGTCCTGGGAATGCGGCCAACTCACTGTGCGGTGCCGCCGTGATTCTGCTTTTGTGGGATCCTCAACAGCTCTTCCAACCAGGGTTCCAGCTGTCCTTCTGCGTCGTGCTTTGCCTCTCCACTCTCAGTCCCAGGATCCACACCCTGCTGGAACAGTGGTTCCAGAGACCTCTGCTGACTCCCACCCCTTCAGTTTGGCGGGAGCGGCTTGGCTTCTTTCAACGCTGGCTGATCGGAAGCTTCTCCGTCTCGCTCGCCGCCTGGCTGGGCTCGCTCCCACTCATCGCCGCCTACTTCCATATCGTAAATCCTGTCAGCCTCGTTGCGAACCTCATCGTCGTACCCCTGAGTTCAATCTGTCTCGCGGGATGCGCCGGCAGCCTGCTCGTTTATCCTTTCGCACCTGTCCTCAGTGATCTCTTCAACCACGGCTCGTGGTTCTGGATGCGGCTCATGATGATTTGCAGTGACTGGGCCGCTGGTATCCCGGGCGCGTGGTTCCATGCGCCTGAACCTGGATGGGTGGCGATGGCACTCTGGTGGGCCGGTCTGGCTCTGTGCTGGCTATGGCCGAAGATCAGCCCGATCACTCGCCGCTATGTTTCCACGTCCATCGCCTGCGGCTGGCTGGGTGTGTTCGCTTCTTTTGTATGGGACTCGATGCCCACCCGGCTCAGTCTTGTTCCCCGCCGGACGGGAGCCACGCTGGTTGTCGATCCCCCCGGATGGGGTGGAGTAACCCTCCTGGATCCGGGGGACATCTGGTTCTCTCCCCGAGTTTTGGTGCCCTTCCTCAGATCAAGAGGCATCAACCGCATCGAGAACCTTGTCATCACCCATGCCAGCGCAGGAGCCATCACAGGAGCATCCAGCCTCGAGAAGCCGTTCTGGGTTGGATCCCGCCACGGGCCGGATGGAAATTATCGATCCCCGGCATGGCGAGACTGGGTGAAGCCCCAACCCGGACTCGTTGCCCATCCCCGACTCCATTCCTCAGGCCAGAAACTCAGCTCGTGGGAAGTCCTGCATCCCCCCAGGCTTGCAGGCAGTCGCGTGGCGGACGACGCATCCTTGGTTCTGCGGGGCGATTTCTCAGGAGTGAGGATTCTCTGGATTCCGCCCCTGAGCGCCAAAGGTCAAAACGAGTTGCTCCGATCAGGGCTCGACCTCACCGCGGATATCGTCATCGCTCAGCTGCCCGGCAGAGGGGAGGCTTTGCTCGACCCGCTGCTGGATGCGATCCAGCCTGGGTCGATCATCATCGGCGACGGCAAGGAAATCCAATCGTTCTCGAGGGTTGCCGCGCTCAAACATCGCCTGAGGAGGCGGCCTGTGGATTTGTTTTTCACCAGCGAGTCGGGATTCCTTGAGATCCTCATCCGCTCCAGGAGCTTCAAGATCCTCGCTTCGAGGAAAACAACCTTGCCGGAGAGCACATCCTGGGATGGAGCCGAGCCGAACGAGGAGCGATAGATCAAGGGATCCGGGCAACCGGGGCGATTGACCGGAAACGCAAGCCGATCACATCGAAGCCTGTCTCAACTCACGTTTGAGCACTTTTCCAGTCGCGTTTCGCGGCAGCGCTGCCATGTGAACGACGCGTTTCGGAACCTTGTAGTCCGCCAATCGCTCCCGCAGAAATGCGACCATTCCCTTTTCATCAATCGAGCCGCCTTCGGAGGCCACGACGAAAGCCACCGGCATCTCCCCTCTCCGGGCGTCCGCGGTCCCGATCACGGCCGCCTCCTTCACTCCGGGATACTGGTAGATCACTTCCTCAATCTCCCGGGGATACACGTTGATCCCGTTGACCAGGAGCATGTCCTTCTTGCGATCAGTGATGTAGAAATAGCCGTCCGCGTCGCGATGGCCGACATCACCGGTCCTCAGCCAGCCGTTGACGAGAGCCTTGCGGGTTTCGTCCGGCTGATTCCAATAGCCCTGCATGACGTTGGGTCCCTTCACGCAGATCTCGCCCGTTTGTCCGACGCCCAGGAGTGTTCCGGAGTCGTCCTGGACGGAAACCTCGACGTCGGGGATGGGCACCCCGATGGAGCCTTGCTTCCAGGGACCACGGATCGGGTTGATGCTGACCACCGGGCTGGCCTCGCTCAGGCCGTAACCTTCCAACAAAGGGACATCGGGAATCTTTTCGTTGAACTCTCGCAGAATCTCCCCCGGCAACGGAGCGGCGCCGCTGATGCATAACCTCACGGGGAAGCCGGCCGGGACTCCCGCCGCGGCTAGCGTTCGGAAAAACTGGGGAATCGCCGGGAGGATCGTCCCACCCCGGAGCATGATCTCCTGGAAAATGTTCTTGGCTGGATGCAAGGAGCGAATGAGCACGATCGATCCCCCCACCATCAGCGGAAGCAACATTCCCACGGTCAGCATGAAACTGTGGAACAAGGGGAGTAGAACGACGAAACGATCGGAGTCCACGGCCATGAGAACCTGGCGGCAACTGCCGATGTTCGACAGCAGATTGCCATGCGTCAGCATGGCTCCCTTTGATCTGCCGGTCGTGCCGCTGGTATAAATAATCACTGCGAGATCACGTACGCTGCGCGTGGCATCCGGATCGCTGGAGCCTTCCGGAACTGATGCCATCTCAGCCGTATTCCAAATCTTCAGAGAACGAAGTCGGGATTGGATGTTCAGCGCATGCTCCAGGGTGGAGGAGTCGCAGATCAGCAGCCGGGCGCCTGAATCCTCAAGGATGTGTTGGGTTTCCTCCTCTTTGAGGAAGTTGTTGATCGGGACAAGGACTGCTCCCAGGCGCAGCGCCGCCTTGAAGCACAGAACAAACTCCGGGCTGTTTCGAAGCCATACGGCCACCCGGTCACCTGGGCGGATGCCGAGTTCACGGCTCCAGTAGGCTGCAAGCCGCGATGCCGAGGCCCGGATGTCGCTATAGGTGAACTCCTGTTCACCCCAGAACAAGGCGGCGGAATCGGGACATCGTTGGGCGCTGTGATCGAACTCAATGGCGAGATTCATGGCATGTGCATCAGTGGATAGGCGGACGGATTCAACACCCGAATCCAGATTATGACAAGCTCTTGCACTTCGGTCGCAGAGGGCTAGTTTCAGCCAGCCCCGGTATGACCCCGGGATTTGATAAGCCTGCAAACCTAGGAAATTGATCTCAACGAACCTCACGCTTGCACTCGCCCTCGCCTGGATGACAACGGGCTGTGGTGACTCCAGCTAGACAACATCCACTCCCCCCGAAACCTCAAAGCCAGCGGCTGCCCAACCCGCAAGCCCGGTTGCTGCAACAGGTCAGGAGGCTGCCAAAGCCGCCCAACAGGCTGCCGGCCAGGCCGTTGATGCCGCAAAGGGAGCTGCAGATGGTGCTGCTGCCAAGGTCTCGGAAGCCATTGCCGGCGCTTAGAAGCTGTTCGCCGAAGGTAAGCTGCAGGAAGCAAAAGATTCGCTCGCGGCTCTGGCCAGCTCGCCCCTCACTGCGGACCAACAGAAACTCGTGACTGATCTGAAGGCCAAGATCGATCAGGCCATGGCTGCAGCCAAGGCGGCGTCAGGCGGAGCTGCCAAAGCGCTCCAAGGCGTGCTGCCCAAATAGCCCGAGGGCCGCACCCGGAAATTATTGCCCTCCCGGGCGAACATATTTTTCCTCCCAACCTCGAGGCCAATCGGAGCGAGGGCTCCCTGATCGGCCTTCTCTTTTGCTCCCCTCTCCTCCCACCTCCCAATCCATTCCTCCGGCTTTTTAACAGGGTCCTGCCGCCGGGGTTGAGCCCGCTGTCCACAGGCAGGACAAACGCCGGAGAGCTTTGGACAGTTGGCAGAATCCCTGTGCCTTCCCGACTCGAATCCCCGGGCGAGAACTGTGCGTAAGCCGGGGGATTCGATGAAAACATCTCCGTCACAGGACCTTTGGCACCCGCAATGCTTTCAGCTGACTGCCGTTCGAAACGAACAGCAGCAGCTGCCCAAGCAACGCGTGATATGACTGCAAAAGACTACATCTACCTGGGACTTCTGGCGTTCTCAGCTATTGCTTTCTACTGGATCGGTTTCTACGGAGGGTTCAACACCACTTTGAAAATGCTCCAGGCGGCTGAATCTGAAACAGATCCCTCAAGCCTGCAGAAGAAGTCGGAGGTCGTTCCCCAAAACCAGATGGCCTCCATCTCCGGCCTGCTTCCAGAGGCCGGAGGACGCGCGATCCGACCCAAGTCCAACCGGATCTCTCCCGCTGCCGATTCCTCTTTCGGTTTGAATTGATGCTTCGTGTTCGTCGTATCGATTCCGTTGACTGCCACTACCCAAACCCAACCTGCCCATGGAATACTTCACTCGCGCCGCTTATGAATCCACAGACTCCCAAAAGGGACGTCGCCAATGGAACCAGCTGGAGAAGGATTACGCCGCCCACCTTCGCTCCATCACACCCTTGTTCAAGAACGGTTGGCGGTACCTTGCGCGCGAATCATTTGAAGACGAGTTCATCCGGGGAATCGAGCGCCCCTCCTTCGATCAGCTGGCGGTTGAGCTCGGCGATCGGATTCTTGTGTTCAACGGCATTCGGTCGGTACGATTGCCTGATGCTGATCCCACGGCGGAGGATCTCGCGTGGCTTTGTCATGAGATTCATATGGTGGAGGAGGGCGTGTTCGAACTGAAAGTCCTGCTTGCCGAAGGCGAATTTCGCGTGGCCTGTGAGGAGATCGAAGTGAGGACGACCGACGAAACTGACGACCGCCTGGCGGCTTGATGGCGGCGGCTCCTCGATAAGCTGTCGAAATTCCGGACACTTGGTGTCGAAACTGCTTGCCTCGACCCAGCAATATGGGTTTGAGCTCAGTTCGCAGCCTTTCGGGGATCGAAACCGGCAACAGCTTTGAGAAAGGGGACCTGGCATCCGCCGCCCTTTACGGCGATGAAACGGTCTGGCAGACCCACGCCGCCCGTGGCCTCATCGGAGCAAGGGGTCAACCGCTCGACTCCCTCGGCAGATTCCAGGGCGAGGAACCGGCCTTCTATCGTGCCGCTGCGCTGTGGATCGACGGACAGGAGGCCGCCGCTCGCGAGGCATTGGCCCAACTCACTCTTCCACACGCACGCAACCTCCTCAGACTGCTCCAAAAACCCAGGATCCGGGTGCTCACCCAGTGCGATCGTGGCAGCCAATGGGATGTCATGTCCGCGATCCTGAAGGATCCGAGGTTTGAGATTACAAACATCGGTTTCCACCCACAGGACAGACCCAACTCGGTGGGGGCCGACTTGCGGAAGTTCTTCGATGAGAAGAGCCCGCCCGACTTCTATGTCGCCAAGATGATCGAATGGCACTTGTTGTCGGAGAACCTGCAGCAACTTCCCTGTCCCGTGTTCGGGCACACTGCGGACTACGATCTTCACATTCAGGCGCTGCATCCGTGGCTCTCGGTCTTTGATGAGCTTCTGACCACCGACCACACCGAGTGGAAGGATGTTTCACAGCTGGCTCCAGTGCCTGTGAGCGTGTTCCCAAAAGCGTTTGGACTCTCCTTTGCACCGCCTCCTCAAAACGAATCTTCCAGGCCTCTCGATGTTTTCATCTCGGGCACAACCCAGCATCCCTATCATCCGGACAAAGCGCGGCTGATCCACGAGGTCATGCGCCGCACCGGATTGCAGAGCCGGGTCTTGGAGGGATTTGTGAGCATGCCGGATTATCTCAAGATGCTTCAATCATCGAGGGCGACCTTCACCTACATTCGTCACCCAGGTGGAGTGCCCACCCGCGGCATGGAGGCCCTCGCCATGGGAACCGGTGTGGCCACCCAGGAGGAGAGCATTCTGTTCGCCTACCTGCAGCCTTCCGAAGGGGTGCTCCCTTATTCCTCGGCACCCGAATCGCTGGGCGACGCTCTCGAGTCCATCGCCAGGAACTGGCAGCATTTCGCTCCGATGGCGAAAGCAGGAGGCAAGACGCTTCGCAGTGAATTCGCTCCAGAGCGCGTCGCTGGTCAGTACTTCCGGTTCCTGACCTTCCTCGCCGCCCGTCCTCGTCCCGCCCGCAAAATGGTTGATCCGTCACTGTTGTCGCCTCGACGGATGGTTCTGTCCAAGGGTTGGTCATGGCGGCCGTCCATCAACCGTTCCATTCGTCAACGCACTCTGGAACGAGGTCGAACAGAGGTCGCTGTCCGTCCTTCTGCCGAACAGATCCTTCTGATGAGCCGGGAACTCATCCTCGAGCACACGACGGCCGCTCATATTCCGGTGGCCCAGGCAGTCCTGAGCAACTTCGGAACCCGCTCATCAACAGATCCGAAGGTGCTGACAGCGGCATTGGATCTCTTGAGGTCCGGCATCGAACGTTTTCCTGACGGCCTCGTGCTCAGGTTCAACTTCATTCGGGCTGCCCTTCACTTTGGGGAGCCCGCACAGGTGGACGAAGCGCTCCGTCTGGCTCAGCAAACTTTGCAACGCCCGACAGGCTGCTGGCGTGTGACTCCGAAAGAAGACGTAATGCCGTGGGACTTCTTCGGGCAGTTCTTTAATTACCGGGATTACTTCGATGCCTGCACCCGGAGCCTTCAACATGAGGAGCGCGTTGAGGAAAGCCTGCCACAGCTCATTCTCGCTTCGATCTCTCATTATCTCGGATGCTATCCCTCCCTCGGTGGAGGAGCGGCCCAGGGCCAGGACCATTCCGTGCGCATGCGTTGCCTGGCCGCCACCCGCCTCGATCCCGTATTCCACTTCTACCGATTGCGTGCCTCGAAGCTGCTTCTCGAGTCGCGATGCCAAAGTGATCTGGACCAGGCTCAAACCTGGCTTGCGCAGCTGATCACGACATCGATGCTGCACGAGGAAGCCGCCAACGTGCTGAAGACAGCCCGCGACTCCGGATTGGAGCTCACGACAGAAGCAACCGCGGCGCTCGCCCACGCCGAGGGAATGACGGAGAAGTTTCAGAAGATCCTGCTTGGCCAGGAGGATTGGCTGGGGATGCCGCTGCGTGCTCCAACTCTGGCTCCGCGAGTCAGCCTGGTTTGCACGGATCCACCCACGTCATCCGACAAACCCGGCCGAGGACCCCGGACTGTGTCCGAGACAAAGGCGCCTCGAATCCTCTTTCTCTGCCTGGAGTTCACTCAATGGAAGCATGCCCGGAAACTCGCTTATCCCGCAGGGCTTGGCCTCGAGGAGGGATTTCGGGCAAATGGCGCAGAGTGTTTGACCCTGCCTGCACTGTGTGGGTTGTCGGTGGAGGCCAGGAAAGCCTGGCAAGTCCAGATCCGTCAGCTGTGTGAAGGCAGGCAGTTCGATCAGGTTTGGGTGGAGACCGTCCACAGCGAATGGGATGGAGAGTTTTGGGAATGGATTTCCCAGCTTGCGCCGGTGCGAGTCGGTCTGGTCATGGAGTCCTTGCGATACGAGGCGGATGAGTGCAAGGAGTCACCCCACTTCGCGGGGCGATTTGAGAAGGCTGCCGGAAGGATCCGCCATCTGACCCACGCCCTTTGCATTGATGAAGCCGATCCGAGGTCCCTGGCTGAGGCCACGGGGGTTCAGGCCCTTTGGTGGCCGCAAACTGTTCCGGCACGGTTCATCCAGCCGCCCCCTCCGGAAGGCCCTGACCCACGGGCTCTCTTCCCGGGCACATTCTATGGAGGACGTGAAGACTGGATGCGGAACCCATTGCTGAGCCGGTTCCTCACCACGAGATCCATCTCCGCCGAGGACTCCACCTGTTATCCCGACTGGCACGACGCCCTTCACCAGTCGTTCGAAAACCATCTTTCTGGAGGCGGACAGATCACCCAACGTTGGCTGGCTGTTCATCATGAGATCTGGAGCCGCCTTCGGGCGGAGAACTTCAGGCTTTGGCTGCGAGGGCTGCAGGAGCACCGGGCGATACTCAACCTCCCTTCCTATGTGAAGGGTTACGCCGGTCGTGTGTTTGAGACCATGGCAGCAGGACGCGCAGCCGTGTCCTGGAGGATCCCCGACAGGCCCCGCACCGAACAGCTGTTTCGTGACGGCAGTGAAATCCTTCTGTTTGATCCGCATGACAAACAGTCCGTTGCGCTTCTCCTCGCCCGCGAAAAATCTGCACCCGGCTATCTGCGTCAAATCGCGCTCCAGGGCCAGCAGGCAGTCGCACGAGATCACACTGTTGAGAGACGCATACAGCAGGTCTTCCAATGGATCGCATCAGGTGACGAACCGGCCTACATCGGCCCCCACCCTCGCGTCGCGCCCGAATCCCAAGCTCCAGCCTTCCACGACCAGCCCTTTGAGTTGCCAAGCGAGGCGGTCCCCTGGCTTGCGCTGTTGGGCGAGGTCCGGATGGAGCAGGGGGATTTATCCGGAGCGGCGCATTGTTTCGCAGCGGCGACTGCATTTCGTCCGAAGGACGCGCCCTTGCGCCTGAGTCAGGCGAAGGCTGCCCTGGCTTCGAACGACACGGCGACCTTGAAACAGTCCCTGAGTGCTGCGCTGCAGGCAGACCCTGAAAACCCGGCCACCCTGACTTTCCTCGCACAATGCTGTGGGTCGTGGGGACACAGGGATCTGGCAGCCAAGGCCTCCCAATTGATCCCGGCACGATGCCTGTCCGATCCCACGCTCACAGCCTCATGGATCGAGGCACAGCTGCCACGCCGCGCAAATGAGAGCTTCTCTCTCCCCAAGGCTTATGACCATGGCTGGCTGGAATCGATCATCCAGCAAGCGGGCGAAACCATTGAAAAAAGAGCTCGCTCACAGCCGGCAGAATCCGAGACACAAGCGGCGACACTCGGATCGTTGGAAACAGCTGCACAACACCTGAAGGAAAAACAATTTCATCAAGCATGGCTGAAAGCCTTCGAGGCCATCGCTGTTCGCCCATTCCATCCCGAGGCCTGGTTGACGGCAGCCACCGCCGCCCTGGAAGGCGGAGACCCTCATCAAGCAAAGGCCTGCGCCGAACGCATCCGTGCCCTTGCTCCAAAGTGGAGGAAGGGCAGGGATCTCAGTTCGAGGCTGCCCAAGAAGACTTCTCCATCCAACGAATCCCCCTTCCTCATTCCGGCATCCGCAGCGCCCACCTCCGGCAATCCGCGACTGACCGTCTGCATGATCGTCAAGAACGAGGAAAGATTCCTCGGCCGCTGCCTTGCATCCGTGAAGGGCATCGCGGATCAGATCGTAGTCATCGACACCGGTTCCACCGACCGCACCGTGGAGATCGCCTCGTCGCATGGGGCTGAAGTCCTGCTGCACCCCTGGCGCGACGATTTTGCCTCAGCACGCAACGCCTCGCTGGCTCCTGCGCGCGGTGACTGGATCCTGCAGCTTGATGCTGATGAGGAGCTGTCCGAGGAAGCCATCCCACGGCTCAAGGAGGCCATGCGGGACAAGGAAGCGATCTCCTGGAGGTTGCCGTTGGTGGATGTGGGCAAAGAGAAGGAAGGATGCCATCACGTCCCAAGATTGTTTCGAAACGCTCCCGGGGTGCGATACGTGGGAAGGATTCATGAACACACGTTTGCCAGCCTTCAGACGATGGGCGCGGAGTGGGGCCTTGAGAGCCGGATCGGGAAGGCTCTGATCCTTCATCACGGCTATTCAGATCAGATCGAGAAAGGTCGCGGCAAGGCCCAGCGCAACCTTCGACTGCTTGAACTGGCGGTCCAGGAACAACCCGGGGATGTGTCGCTCCGGATGAGCCATGGGCTCGATCTCGTGCGCACCGGGGAACTCGATCGCGGACTCGAGGAGTACGCGCAGGCATTTCGGTTGA
>VHDG01000080.1 GCA_016871475.1 Verrucomicrobiota bacterium | reverse complement strand
GTGCTCCTTGGGGCGTTCCGGAGCAGTTTGAAGTTACCGCAAAGGTGAAATGAAGATTTGTAATCTTTCCTAAGTCCATCCTCTCTGACATATAGCTCGCAACATTTCCGCTCATGCACACTCTAAGACGCCTATCCGCTGCTCTGATCGCCTGTTTGTTCTGCGCGGCAGCTTCCATCGGATCCGCCCAGTCGGCGCCCAAGCTTCAGCTCAAAGCCAACGATCACATCGCCATTGTCGGTAATGCCCTGGCCGATCGTTTTCAACACTCCAGCCATTTTGAGACGTCGCTTCATGCCGGGCATCCCCAATACAATCTCGTCGTCCGCAATCTCGCCGTCGCAGGTGACGAGGTCGAGACCCGCCATCGATCCGAGAACTTTGGCTCACCGGATGACTGGCTCAAGCGTACCAAGGCCGATGTCGTTCTCGCTTTCTTCGGATTCAATGAGTCCTTCAAGGGGTATGACGGTCTTCCCGCTTTTCGAAAATCCCTGGATACCTACCTTAAACACCTGAAATCACAGGACTTCTCAGGAAAAGGTGCGCCCCGCGTCGTTCTCTTTTCGCCCATTGCTGCCGAGAGACATCGCGACCCAAACTATCCTGATCCCGGTGCGATGAATGATCGAATGAAGGACTATGTGGCAGCCATGGCTGAGGTGGCGCAGGCGAATAGCGTTCCCTTTATCGATCTGTTCGTCGCATCTCAAAAACTCTACGCGACGGCTCAGGCGCGGGGTAGTTCTCTCACGATCAATGGACTTCACCTGTCCCCAGAAGGTGACGCCCTGCTGGCGCGCCATATCTATCAGGAACTTTTGGGCCAGAAACCCGTCCACACCGGAGCCGCTTTCAATAAGCTGCTCGGTGCGGTGCGCGAAAAGAATGAGATGTGGCATTCAAGATACCGAACCATCGATGGCTTCAACGTTTATGGCGGACGCTCCCAGCTTGAGTTTGAAAGCGGCAAAGGGGGACCCAAAATAAAGAACTACCAGGTCATGCAGGAGGAGATGTCACAGCGCGATGTCATGACGGGAAACCGAGACCAGCGGGTATGGGCGGTTGCCAAGGGTGGCGACTTGATTGTTCAAGACAACAACCTGCCGGCAGTGACTCCAGTGATCTCCAACAAACCCGGTCCGAAACCGGATCAGACCCACGTCTTTCTCTCCGGTGAGGAGGCGATGCAGAAAATGACTTTGCACTCTGGAATGAAGATCAATCTCTTCGCGTCGGAGAAAGAGTTTCCCGAGTTGGCCAATCCAGTCCAGATGGCCTGGGATACCCGGGGTCGATTGTGGATCGCCGCCTGGCCTAACTACCCGGGACGTACGCCGACCAGTCCCAAGGGCGACAGTCTGCTTGTGTTCGAGGACACGAATGGGGACGGCAAGGCCGACAAGATGACGACCTTCATCGACGACCTCAACGGACCCACCGGCTTTCAATTCTACAAGGACGGCGTTCTTCTGGTTCAGGCGCCGGACATCTGGTTCCTGCGTGACACCAATGGGGACGGACGAGCGGATGTGAAGGAGCGAGTCCTGATGGGCTTGGACTCCGCTGACTCGCATCACACTGCCAACGCTGTATGCCTTGATCCCGGCGGTGCCATATACCTGAGCGACGGCGTGTT
The DNA here is from genome assembly GCA_016871475.1 of Verrucomicrobiota bacterium. Classification (GTDB taxonomy): domain Bacteria; phylum Verrucomicrobiota; class Verrucomicrobiia; order Limisphaerales; family UBA11320; genus UBA11320. Next base: position 8,398 of record VHDG01000080.1, on the reverse strand, counting down.
TCATCGGACACAGATTGAAACGGAAGATGGGCCGGTGCGAAATAATGATGCCGGCATTTTCCGGTTCGAGCCACGCACCGGAAGGCTGGACACCTACATCGCCTACGGCTTTGCGAATCCGCATGGCAAGGCTTTCGATTATTGGGGCAATGACATCGTGACGGACGCGACAGGCAACGCGAACTACTTCGGGGCCGCGTTCAGCGGGCGGCTGGATTATCCGCACAAACATCCTGGAATGCGTCAGTTCTGGAACAACCCCTCGCGGCCTTGTCCTGGAACAGGCATTCTCACCAGCCGCCATTTCCCGGATGAGTTCCAGGGGAATTTTCTCAACATCAACGTCATCAGCTTCCAGGGCATCTATCGCGTCAACGTCACCGATGAAGATTCAGGCCTGAAGGGTGAGACGCAGGAACACTTGATCTCATCAACCGATCCCAATTTCCGTCCCATCTGCATCAGCACGGGACCTGACGGCGCGATTTACTTTGCCGATTGGCACAACCCCATCATCGGCCACATGCAGCATCACCTCCGTGACCCGAACCGCGATGCAAAGCATGGGCGTGTCTATCGCATCACCTATGGAGGACGTCCGCTTCTCAAGCCGCAGCCCATCGACGGGCAGTCGATACGGAAGCTTCTGGACCTGCTCAAGGAACCCGAGAACCAGGTGCGCGATCTCGCGAAGATCGAACTCGGAGAACGGGATGCTGCACAAGTCATCGCAGCCACAAAGAAATGGGCCTCCAGCCTGGATCCCACGGACCCCGCCTATGAACACCACATGATGGAAGCGCTCTGGGTGCACCAGTGGATGAATGTGGTGAACCTGGACTTGCTCACGCGAATGCTGACATCCAAAGAACCGCGCGCGCGAGCGGCTGCGGGGCGTGTGCTCTGTTACTGGCGGGACCGCGTGCCGGATTCACTGACCCGGTTCAAAGCCCTGGCAGAAGATCCCCATCCCAGAGTTCGTTTGGAAGCCGTCCGGGGCGCAAGTTTTTATCGGTCCGGAGAGGCAGCCGACGTCGCGTTGTCCATCCTCAAACACCCGATGGATTACTACCTGGAGTATTGTTTGAAGGAAACGCTTCGGCAGCTGGAGCCTTACTGGCGTAAAGCGATCTCGGAAGGAACGCCTATCGCCGCAGACAATCCGGTGGGCATCGAACGCCTGACCAAGAGCGTGAGCCTGGCTGAGCTCCTCAAGCTCCCCCGGACTCCTGCGGTTCTGGAGACCATCTTGTCTCGTGAAGGCGTGGCCGACTCCGACCGCAACCTGGCCCTGGATGGCTTCGCCAAGTCCAGGAACATGTCCCGTACCATTGCCTTGCTCCAGCTCATGGAGCAGAAGAAATCATCCGGCCCGGCTGCGGCGGTTCAGATGTCGAGGCTGTTGCCACTCCAGGGATCTGCAGACCTGAAGACATCCAGGTCCGCGATCGCGAAGCTGGCGGAGACCTCGGCGGCTTCTGAGACCCGGCAGGCGGCCTGGGCTGCGTTGGCGGTTGCTGATGGCGGCTTCGACCAAATTTGGCAGCTGGCCTCCTCTTCTCCCCGGAATCTGGCCGAGCTGATGCATGGAATTCCTTTGCTGGCGGACCCGGATCAACGCGCCAAAGCATATGATCGAGTCACGCCGTTGCTTCGATCGATTCCCCAAGCTCTCAGAACATCTGCCAATGCTGAACGATCCTCCCGCGCACGATTTGTCCGGATCCAGCTTCCACGTCGAGGGACGCTCACGCTAGCCGAGGTCGAGGTCTTCAGTGAAGGACGCAACGTCGCGCGCCAGGGCAAGGCCAGGCAATCCAGCGTCTCGAGCGGTGGAGAAGCTTCGCGGGCCATTGACGGCGGCACCGATGGATCCTTTGGCAGCGGCACCCAAACGCATTCGCAGGAAAACGAGAACAATCCCTGGTGGGAGGTGGATCTTGGGACCGAAGTCCCGGTGGATTCGGTGGTTGTCTGGAACCGCACGGACGCTGAGCTCGGCCGAAGGCTCGACGGATTTACGCTGACGCTGCTTGCCTCCGATCGGTCTGAGGTTTTCGGGAAGAGTGGGGTTTCAGCACCGGAGCGAAGCGTAACCATCGCAGCGGCAGGTGATCCGCTTGGCAACCTGAGCCGTGCTGCCATCCGTGCAGCGGTGTCGATGAATCATCAACCGGCTGAAGTGTTCGCTCTGCTGGCTGGAATGGCCGGTCGGGGTGAGCACGTCACATCGGCTGCGCAGGGTATTCGAACATTGCCCCGGAATGCCTGGCCGAAGGCGGACGCAGCCAACCTGGCCACTTCACTCATTGAATGGGCGCGAAAGGTTCCTACCACGGATCGGACATCTCAGGACTATGTGGAGACCGTTCAGTTCGCGGAGGATGTTGCGGGGCTGATGCCGAAGGACAAAGCGGCAGTTTTGCGCAAGGAGATCAAGGGACTCCGGGTGCCCGTGTTCGTGATCCGGGCTGTTCGAGAGCAGATGCGTTATGACACGCCGCGGGTTGTTGTGGAGACGGGCAGCGCCGTGGAGATCATTTTCGAGAACGGCGACTTCATGCCCCACAACCTCGTCATCGTGCGCCCTGGGACTCGTGAGAGGATTGGGACTGCGGCTGCTTTGATGCGGCCAGATCAAGCTGATGGGCGTGGTAGGGCCTATGTGCCGGAGACCCCTGATGTGCTTTCAGCGACGAGGATGATTGAGGCGGGGCAACGTGCTGTATTGAAGATCACGGTTCCCAACGAGGAATCCGAGATGGAGTTCGTTTGCACGTTCCCCGGCCATCATCAATTGATGTGGGGCAAGTTCATCGTCACGAGGGATGTTGACGCCTATCTGACAGCGAACCCCGAAGCCTCATTCCCCGCGCCGCCCGCCCAACACCTGCACGAATAGAGCAGGCCATGAATTCCGGGCCCACTGAGGTCCGGTGTCCTTTGGTCACCGGGCTTCGGAGGGGGTTGTGATGCGATAGAAACGTTGGTGCTGATCGAAAGGCGCCACGACTGACTCCTGCCTTCCCGCAGGAGCAGCTCCGAAGTCCATCCAGGGAATCCACTCCCCACCGTAGGCATCAGCTCGATACCACAGCGTGTAGCTTCGACCCGCCACACTCTCAAACGTAAGCCCAACTCCCTCCTGCACGATCCGAGCTGAAAGACGCAAGACACTCGCAGGGTCCCGCGGATGGGTGCCTGAGAGATACTCACCCAGGTTCTTCATGCCGTCCTCGTCCAGATCCTGCTCTGAATCGAACACGGACGGATCCGTTCCAAACTTCCGTTCCCATTCGTCGGGTAGACCATCGCTGTCGGAATCCAACCCAGGCCCATCCACCCGCGTGATCACGATCCGATCCTCGGCGATCGGCTGGATACCGTTCCCCACGGCCACCAAGGAAATGAGATTGGGTCCGCGCTGCAAGTCCACCTCCGCACGCCAGCGTGTCGCATCCGTCCATTCGACTGCCAGGGGTTTGGGGTCGCCCACACGACGGATCTCCCTGATATCGAGCCAGGCAGTTCCCGAGATCACCACTTTGGAAACGTTTGTCTCAAAGTCCATCCCTCCCTGGTTCGTGATGGCGAAGGAAACCCCCGGAGGTAGTTGAAGCAAGGCGGCGGATCGTCTGCTTTGCAGATAACTGGTCTGACCCAGATAACTCTGTCCCACGACGGTTCCGTAATTGCGCAGCCAGGGCGTCATCGGACCGCTGTGAAACACCTGCTGGCAGAGATCATAAATATGCCAGAGATACAGTCGCCGCCCGAGGGGGTGTTTGATCAGCTTCGAGAGGTTGACGGTGTCCGTCGGAAAGATTGATGCCTCAGACGCCTGCAGGAACACGAAGTCCATGTCCCATGGAAGAAAGTATGCAGGACCTCCGTCGTGTGGTGTGAAGATCCGCGCGTTGTGCGGAAGGCTCGGCGTGGAACTAAAATAGCTGTCGCCGATCCCGCACAGTATCGTCAGGGCGGTGTGGCGGGCTGCCTGGTTGAGGTCCAATGCCGCTCCGATCTCTTCATTGAACTGGGTTTGCGGGGATCCCATGGTCTTGCCAAGCCGCATGATCCCCGTGAAGTCGTCAGCGCGTTCTCCAAGGCGGATGTTGAACGGAGATCTGTATTGCTCCTTGTCATCCCCCAGGTCCGCGAGGTCGGTGCCAATATGGCCCTGCAGCGGCACGGGCAACTTCAACGACTCATGGCGGCCGTCCACTGTTGTGGATGGTTCGTAAGTCAGGTCCATGTTGAATACGGATCCCGTCCTGCCGAACTGTTCCCCGATCATCTGCCCATCGTACGCCCCCAGCTGCAGGATCGCCGGACCGGTGTGAATTGTGCGCGGCGCGATGAAGTAGCACAGATCCGTCCGGTGACAGGGCAAACCTGCGCTATGGAACATGTGAAGCACATAGATCTCATCCTGCTGGCGAGGCACCGGCGTGCGTCCCGAACGATCTATTCCCACGTGCTGGACTGTCCCACGGAACAGGTTGTCATCCCGAAACTCGACATCGTAGCTGATGTAATCATCCCCATCCCGTGCACGTCCCGCAGCACTCCCGTGCAACCGAATCCCCACATCGTAAAACACCTCGCTGCGACGATACACCATGGTGCCTCCGCGACGCTGCTGGCTGAGGAGGTTGGTGGAGCGAAGCAGGGCATCGCGATCCAGGTCGAGTTGAATGACCCGGAACTCGTGAGCTGGAACCCGTGATGACTGGTTGTCGGCCACCTGATACAAGGCTCGTGATTCCGGCCCTCCCGCAGGTGCCATGGAAGAGGATCCCCACTCATCCTCCGCCTGTGCAAAGAACTGAATCACCCGACCTGAGGCAAAGCCCGGAATCATTCCTCTCCAAAGCCCGTCCTCGCTCCGAGTCATCGGAACATTCGTGAAACTGATCGCTGGGTTCACCCGGTAGCTGAGCATCATCGATCGAACCCCCTGAGGATCCGTAGCTCTCACGCTCACAACCACTGGCTCGCTGGTGCGAGGAACCAGCGGTGAGTGGGACAGCAGGGTCAGGGCTGGACCCGCATTCGTTGTGAATCGCGAATTGGGGGATCCAGGGGTGCCATGCCGTGTTGGCATCGGCAGGATCGTCACTCGAGCCAGCCGTTGGAAATACGCGCTTGTGTGCAATTGGGGTGATCCTGCCAGCCATCGAGCCCGAAAGCTCACCTCATACTCGCGTCCGTCAACCCATCGGCTGTTTCCGATGACCGAAGTCTCAATGTGGTTGTGACTGGTCCTCGCAGGGCCTGTGGCAGAGATCTTGAGCACTGGATTCGAAGGATCAGCGGGATCGGGGATCACCTGGCTGCGGTCGTGGTTGCCCAGGAGCCTCCACCCGATCCCTCCAGGCCTGGGATCAAACCCCCCGTTCTGTATCCACTCGCGGCGGGCGGTGTCCGGATCACTCACAACGCTAACATCATCGATCAAACATTCTCCTGCATCCAGCATGCCGATCCGAAACTCGTTCCAGAAGGAAGACCCGTATCTTTGTGCGGCGACCATTCGGTAGGAGATCCGATGCCAGTCGCTTCGTCGGGTTTCATCGCTCGACATCCACAGATCGCGCACGGAGTTGTCGCTGTGAGGATCCATGAGTTCCAGGCTGGACCCGCCTCCCCGATCCCATTCGCCGGCAAAAACGCGCGTTTCATCCGCCAGGTTTCCGGAGACATCACGCAGAACGATTCGCTCGCCTGATGACAATCGACCTGAGTAATTGCCAAGGATGCGTGGGGCCACCTCCGGCCAGGTTTGTTTGAGGGCCGGGGCATCTGCTGCCACCACCAGAAAACCACCCGGGGGCAGGAGTGTCCCCGTGGGAAAAGTGAACCCGACAGCGCCGTCCAGCTGCCAACCCGTGAGATCCATCCCGCTCACGCCGCGGTTAAAGAGTTCGATCCATTCTTCGGCGGACTCGGAGAACGGGATGGGTGGAACCAGCTCTGTTCTCAGCGAGAGCTCGGAGGCAAATAGCACATCTGCGCCAGTATCGGGTGGGTTTATCTCCAACTCGTCGATGCATGTGCCGCTGCCAATTCCTGCGCCGGGCACCAGAAGTCGAACGGCCGTCGCACGAACGGGATCGAAGGTATAGCGATGGCGACGCGACGCGTTGGCGAACAAGCCACTGCCTCCACTTCGATAGTTCAAGGTGCCGAGGGTGGTCCAACCCGTTGCTGGATTTCCAGTGACCGGGGTTGATCGACCCGGGTTTTCCAGCTCGGTGTATTGGAGGGTGTAGAGGCCGAGGGTGCGATCTGTGAATGTCCCGGTGTTATCACGGCCGAATGCGATGCCACTGACCCATCGGAGACCTGCAAGCTTCACACCTGCATACGCCGGGCTGCCACTGTTGCCGATCCAGCTGTTGGCATTGCCATAAACTCCATCGGTCAGACCGACGGCTGCGTGGATCGGAAAACCCTCCAGAGAATCGATCACCAGAGGTGTCGCACCTGATTCCCGGGCCAGATTGTCGGGAGCTGCCTCCCCAGCGGGGCCTTCTTGAACCAGCTGCAAGCCTCCCCCGACCAGAGTGATGCCGGAGTAGTTGGTGGGGGCGCCTTTCTGGTGAACCTCCACGGAAAGAAGATTATCGCCTGGCAAGAGTTGGTCGGCAGGGATGACGATCGGTTGACTCCAGCGCACATCCCCGACCAGGGTTAGGGCCTCAGTGGAGTAAGCCACCTCACCCCGGGGCAGATTCGCACGGAGGAGTTCCCGGCCATTGAGATACATCACCGCGCCATCATCCACGGCCCACCGAAACGTCACCGACGCATTCGACGACAGGGTGGGGGCGATGAATCTCTTCCGAAAGTAATAGGTGGAAGCTCCCGGCAATAGCTCCTGACCCGCAGGTCCTGGAATCTCAATGGCTGAACGATGAAAAACCCCGGACCCTGTTTTCCAGGAGGAGTCATCGAAACTCACCTCCCGCCACATTGCGCCCAGATCCACATCTTGATCATGGAACTTCCATGGGGCCGTGATCGGAACCACGACATGGTTGGAGATCACACCGGGCTGTGCGTCGATGGATGGAGCGCGGTGCATGATCTCGTTAATCACGACATCCTTTTGAAGCGAGAAAAGGTTGGGCTCACCCGGCGTGGCCATCGAAGGAGTCTCCCAGCGGCCAGTTCCATCCGGAGACCGGCCTCGCAACCTCGACTGCACTTGCACTGAATCCAGGAGCGAAAGACCTGCGTTTCCATAGAGGAACAGCTTCTGATTGACCTGTGCCGTGAAACCAAGGTCGGTATGCGTTAAGACGCGTTTGGCACTTTGACCCAACATCTGACTGGGGAGCTGAACTCGGCCCTCAGGGTTTCCTGTCCGGACGATGCTGAGTCCGGCCAGGTCCATCGGCTCGGATCCCGTATTGATCAGCTCGATCCAAAAACCCGCGTTTCCACCTTCGCTCACTTCGTTGAATCTCACGGAGGGAGCCGGGGGCAGGATCGGTGCGGATGAAACCTCAAGACCGAACGTGGCATCGTCGCTCGCGCGGGTCGGCGTGTTGATCTCCAATTCGTCAACCGCAGATCCCGCGGGCACCCTCAGCCTGAAACCCGTGGCGAGGATCGGCTCCCCATTGGTGCGTTGGAACGTGAAGCGATGCCGGAGGTGTGGAGTGAATCCAGGTTGAAGGCTCGAGTAAGCCACCGTCGCAATCGACACCCAGCTGGTGGAGGGATTGTTGCCGGTCGCCGTGATCATCGAAGGGCTGGCCGCAAGGGTGTATTGCAATGTGTAATTGCCAAAGCAGGCGTCCGGGCAGGTGCCTCCACAGTCGGGCTCGGAAAAGTCGCCATTGTCCCGGCTCCATGCCACGTTGCTCACGCTCAAGGATCCCGGAAACTGCAGGATCAGGTGAGGGGCGGCATCCCCGTCGATGGAGAACCAGGCTCCGCCTGCGCCGTAGTGGCGGTCGTTTACACGTCCTGCTCGCGCTGGGTTGCTGCTTGCGAACGCCACGGTGCCCGAGGCGGCAAGTGCGCCATTCTGAGGAACCGACGCAGTGGAGCTGGCCGACCCATAGTCACCATCACGGCCATCCCAGGCTGCGCGCATGCCTGTGCTGGCGGTGACCCTCAATCCACCGTTGGTTACTCCGGCGTTCTGATGAACCTGCACAGCGATCTGGTTGGTTCCGACAACCCAGCGGTTCGCCGGGATGTTGACAGGCAGGGATAGAACAGGGTCTCCCACTGCGCTCGCGGCAAGTGATGTGTGGCTTAGCGCATTTGTCCGCATGTTGAATCGATGAACCTCCTGTCCGTTGACATACAACACCGCTCCGTCATCCACGATCCCACGAGCCGTCCAGACGCGAGATGATGGATCACTGGACACAACGAG